>JAUXLW010000104.1 GCA_030623545.1 Acidimicrobiia bacterium
CATTACGACACAGCGTGGACTGTGGGTCTCATCCGGGGCGTGGCTCTGGCCGTGGTGGTGGCCGCAATCGCCCCTCTGATTGCCGACTTGTTCCAGGAGCCCGCTGCGACGCCGATTATCCGGGTGCTGGCCCTCCGCCCACTGCTCGATTCGCTGGCAAGTGCCAAGGTCATGCAGCTGAACCGCACTCTTGAATTTCGCCCGCTGGCGTTCATCAAGGTTCCGGCCGCTCTAGTCGAGACGCTGGGCATATTCGCCGTTCTGGCTCTCCCGGCCTTCGTCGTCGAGTCCCTGTTCTCGCTTGGACTGGCAACCACCCTGGGCGTGTGGGCCCTGGTGATCGGTGCCATGGCCGGCTCACTGTCCGGCGTGATCATGAGCTACCGGCTCGCCCCCTATCGGCCCCGGCTCGGCCTGTACGGCTTCGGCGACCTTTTCTCCTTTGGGAAGTGGGTGTTCGCCACCCGGGTGCTTCGCAACAGCGGCCAGTTCGGGTTGCGAGCGGTCGTTTCCCGCTTCCTCGGCTCGGCCGACCTGGGCCGCTTCTACCTGGCACAAAAGGTGACGGTGCTGCCCAACGACATGATCTCCGAGGTGGTCCGTGGCGTGGCCTTTCCCGTCATATCCCGGGTGCAGGAGAGCCGGAGTAAAACATCCCGCGTCTTCAAGATCACGCTCACGGCCATGCTGGCGTTGCTGGTTCCGGTCTATGCCACGCTGTTTGTTCTGGCCGGGCCGATTGTGGATCTGGTCTTGCCAAGCTCCTATGCTGGCCTGGCGACGGTGATTCAGATTCTCGCTCTCGACGGAATCATCGACCTGCTCACCGACGCCCTCAAACCATTGCTGCGGGGCCAGGGGCGTCCCCGGACCGACTTCTTCTTCACCGCCATCAGAACGGTCCTGCTGCTGGCGTTGGCTGTGATCCTCACCGACGCCTTCGGCCTCAACGGGGCTGCCTGGGCATGGTTGGCGGCCGAGCTGGCTATCGGGGTCCTGGCGATTTTCATTGCCAGGTCGGTCTTGAAGCGCCCGTTCGAAGGCATGCGGCGAGTGATAGGTGTGATCTTCTTCGCAGGTCTCTCCGGAGCAACGGCCGGGTGGTTGGTCAGTGAGGTCATCGGCGGACTGCCGGGCCTGGGTCTGGGAGCCGTGATCGGAGTGTTAGGGAGTCTGGCGCTGCTGCTCGTCCTCGACCGCCGCTACGACTTCGGGTTGCTCAGCAACCTCGGCAAGGCATTTCCGGGTATGGCCAGCAGGATCGGGTTATAGCCCGTCACGGATGATCTGCTCGCCCTTGATGGCCTCGACGGGTCTGCGCCCTTTGCGCCAGGCGATGGCAGTGGCGATCTGGTCGTCCGTGCCCCGACTCCTGAGCAACTCTCGAACCTGTTCGATGCGCCGCCGGCCGGTCGGACCGAAGCGGCGGGCGACGCCTCCCATCCAGTAGGCCAGCTCGTCGGTGAGCGGAGGGGCCCAGTCGACGTTGTCCCAATCTATGAGCCACAGGTTTCCGTCGGCGGCCCGCCTGAAGTTGATTGACAAGAAGTCGGTATGGGCCGGGACGTGAGATTCGGGAGTCTCTGGGGTTCGGGGCAGCGAGCCCAGCCGGTCCTGCAACTCGTCGATGACTCGATGCACCATGGCCGGATCGAAGTCGGGTTGTCTGTGGGGGCCCGCCGGCAGGACCTCATGCAGCTGATAGGCCATGTTGTCGAAGCGGCCGTGTGCCAGCAAATGCGGAATGTGGAAGCTGGCCGGAGGGTTGGCGGTGAGCTCCTCCTGCGCCACCACCGACAACGCGCTCGGCTCATCCCGCGCCAGAAGCTTGCCGAAGGCGAGCGGGCGTGCGTCGGCTCCAAACAGCAGGACTGTCACTCGCTGGGCAAAGCCAGGCTGCCCCGGAAGCCGAAATGCAGTGTGGGCAACGGGCCCCAGCAGTGGTTCAGCGACTTCGGCCAGCCATCTGTCCCACCACTCCGGGACCGGTGGGTCGTAGCGCAGCCGAAAAGGGAACTCGAGGCCCAGACCGAGGAGCAGGCGTCCCGAAGCCAGGGCGAAACGTTGATGCAGGAAAGTGGCGTCGTAGAGCCCCAGACCCTGAAGTGCGATCTGTCTGTTACCTGCCGGCAAGGTCAGGTAGTGGCGGCGGGGCGGAAAACCGAGGTAGGGGCCGGTCACGCCCTCAGCGGTCCATGCTCGGAGCCGGCATCGGCTATTCGGAGGCCATCCGTCGCAACACGTTGTGCAGGATCCCGCCGTTGCGGTAGTACTCCACTTCCACCGGGGTGTCTATGCGGCACATAGTTTTGACCTCGACCACCACGCCATCCGGCTTGGTAGCCCTCACGAGCACCGCCTGGCGCGGCTGGAGGTCGTCATCGATCTCGATGTCGAACGTCTCGGTTCCGTCGAGCCCGTGCGTGTCTGCGCTATCCCCGGGCTGGAAAGTGAGCGGCAACACGCCGAAACCGATGAGGTTGGAGCGATGAATCCGCTCGAAGCTCTGGGCGATGACAACCTTCACTCCAAGCTCAAAGGTGCCCTTGGCAGCCCAGTCCCGCGAGCTTCCCATCCCGTAATCCTTGCCGGCCAACACCACCAGAGGTGTCCCGGCATCTTTGTAGCTGAGGCTGGCCTCGTAAATCGTCTTGACGTTTCCGTCCGTGAAGTCGGTGGTGTAGCCACCTTCGGTTTCGGGGGCGAGCTGATTGCGGACCCGGATATTGGCGAACGTTCCCCGGGTCATGATCCGATCGTTTCCTCGCCTCGAGCCGTAGCTGTTGAACATTGCTCGCTCGACGCCGTGGGCTACCAGATACTCACCGGCGGGGGACTTCTCGGCGATCGATCCTGCTGGTGAGATGTGATCGGTGGTGACCGAATCGCCGACCTTCACTATTACCCGGGCTTCGACAATGGGCCGGATGGGCGAGACGTCGAGCGTCAGGTCCTCGAAGAAAGGCGGCTCCTGCACGTAAGTGCTGTTTTCATCCCAGCCATACAGGGCTCCACCCGAGGTCTCAATGGCCTGCCACTCATCCGACCCATCGAAGACATGAGCGTATTGCTCGGTGAATTGGTCGCGCTGCACGCTGGAGGCGACGATCTCGTCGATCTCGGCCTGAGACGGCCAGATGTCGCGCAAGTAGACCGGGAGACCTTCCTGATCGGCGCCGAGTGGTTCGGTGGTGAGGTCGATGTTCACTGTGCCGGCCAGGGCATACGCCACAACCAGGGGTGGTGAGGCCAGGTAGTTGGCGCGCACGTCCGGTGAGATCCTGCCCTCGAAGTTGCGGTTGCCGGACAACACCGATGCAGCTACGAGATCGTACTGGTGGATGGCTTTACTGATCTCTTCCGGCAACGGTCCGCTGTTTCCAATGCAGGTGGTGCATCCGTAACCGACCAGATAGAAGCCTGCTGCCTCCAGATCGTCCATCAGGTCGGAGCGCTCCATGTACTCGGTCACGACCCTGGACCCGGGGGCGAAGGACGTTTTGACCCAGGGCTTGCGAGTGAGGCCGCGGGCCCGGGCTTTACGGGCTACCAGGCCCGCCCCGACCATGACATCGGGGTTGGAAGTGTTCGTACAGCTGGTGATCGCGGCGATTACGACGTGGCCGTGGTCGAGCTCAAACGTCTCCCCGTCGAGGGAGACGGTGACGCCGTTCTCGTCGGATGCCTCCGGCATTGCCGGTCCGCCCTCGTCCTCCCATTCAACCACCGAGCCGGGCCCTCCCGATCCAGCTTTGCCGAACGTATCAACGAGATCCTGCGCCCACTGGTCCTTCATTCCCGACAGATCGATGCGGTCCTGGGGCCGCTTGGGGCCTGCCAGCGACGGCTGAACGGTGCTGAGGTCGAGTTCGAGACTGGAGCTATAGCTAATCGTGCGGGCTTCGTCCCGCCACAATCCCTGTTCCCGGTAGTACTGCTCCACGGTTTCGATCAGCTCCGGGCTGCGGCCGGTGAGTTGCATGTAGCGAATGGTTTGATCGTCCACCGGGAAGTAGCCAACCGTGGCCCCATATTCGGGCGCCATGTTGGCGATGGTTGCCCGGTTGGCAAGCGGCATATCACTCAGGCCCGGACCATGGAACTCGACGAACTTGCCGACAACTCCGTGCTCGCGAAGCATCTGGGTTACTCGTAGCACCAGGTCGGTAGCGGTGGCTCCTTCAGGTAATACTCCGGTCAGGCCGAACCCGACGACATGGGGGATGAGCATGTAGATCGGCTGGCCGACCATGACCGCCTCGGCCTCGATGCCCCCGACGCCCCAGCCGAGAACGCCGATCCCGTTGATCATGGTGGTGTGGCTGTCGGTGCCCACCAGGCTGTCGGGGTACAGGCTGGTGCCGTCGTCCCACACCACTTTGGCCAGGTATTCGAGATTCACCTGGTGGACGATGCCCGTAGCGGGAGGAACAACGCGGAAGTTGTCGAAGGCCGATTGGCCCCATTTGAGGAACTCGTAGCGCTCCTGGTTACGGGCGAACTCCTTCTCGGAGTTGATGAGCAGCGCCATGCCCGAGTTGAAAGCGTCCACTTGCACCGAGTGATCGATCACCAGGTCGCACTGCACTCGAGGATTGACCTTGAGCGCCGCCGCCTCGTCGCCCGTCATCCGCACAATCGCCGAGCGCATGGCCGCCAGATCGACGACGGCCGGCACTCCTGTGAAGTCCTGCAGGACGACCCTTCCCGGGGTGAAGGCAATTTCGGTCTCCTGCACGCTGGTGGCGTCATAAGAAGCGAGGGCCTTGACGTCTTTGTCGGTCACCACCAGGCCGTCATGGTGGCGCAAGGCTGCCTCGAGCAGGACTTTGATGGTGTAAGGAAGTGAGTCGACTTCGGCGATTCCCGACAATGCGTCCAGGCGGTACACGTTCCGTTCGCCGAGAGAGGTAGTGAGCGTTGCTCGGGCGCCGAACGGATCATGACTCATGAATGCTCCTTTGGTGTCCCGCTAGTGTCGCCGGCTCGAAGCCTACCGACCGTCGGGTTCTCGCCGTTTATGCCGGTACGCTCGCGACATGAAGATCGAGATCCGGGTCGCCACTGCGGAAGATGCCCCGCAGATCGCCGCCATCTACGTGCCGGCCGTCGTCGAGAGCGCGGTCTCCTTCGAAACCGAGGCACCGGATGGTGCCGAGGTTGCCTCGAGGATCGAAGACACGCTGGACGTGTATCCGTGGCTGGTTGCGGAACGGGGCCACGAAATTGTGAGCTTTGTCTATGCGCGCCGTTTCCGCCCCAGGCCGGCATACGACTGGGATGCCGAGGTGACGGTCTTTGTCAAGGAGGGGAACCAGGGTCTTGGCGTCGGGCGCGCCATCTACTCCGCCCTGTTCGACATCCTCACGGCCCAGGGTTTTGTCAACGTCTACGCGGCTATCACCGTTCCCAACGAGGCCAGCATCAGGTTTCACCAGGCTCTGGGCTTCGAGCTGGCGGGCTCATTTCCCGCCGTCGGATTCAAGCTCGGCGCC
>JAUXLW010000007.1 GCA_030623545.1 Acidimicrobiia bacterium
GCACGTGACAGGCCAACAGTCAGGGGAGCGTAGGAGGGGGAGGGGCCTTCCTCGACCGACTCGCCCCAGACGACACCGAGCCCGCGCCAGCTAGCGTCCTCGGCGATGGCTTCCAGGAGCCGGGTCTTGCCGACACCGGCTTCACCTTCGACGAGGACGATGCCACCACGCCCGCCCAGTGCCCCCTCCACCATGGCGACGGCGCCGGCGCGCGGTTCTTCCCTGCCGACAAGGGGGATCGGTGTTGAAACATCGAGCAATGGTGAGCGGGCGGCGGGAAGGAACGGGGCCCGGCCGGCGTCGCGCTGGGCGGCTATCGACTCGAAGAGCTCGGTGGTGGCGGCTTCCGGTTCCCTTCCTAGCTCGTCCTGCAGTGTCGACCAGCAGACCTCGTACTGCAGTAGGGCGTCGTTGGCCCGCCCGGCCAGGAAAGAAAGTCGCATGACCTCCCGGTGGGCGTCCTCCCGCAGTGGGTCGGTCAGGGCCAGGCGACGGGCGTAAGTGAGGGCCGGTTCGAACTCGCCCCGGCTCTTGTAGAGAACGGCCAGGTGGCCTAGCGCCTCCAGGTAGCTCTGGCGCAGGCGTTGCTGTTCCACCAGGATCCAATCGTCGTAGAAGCCCGAGAGCAGGTCGCCGCGGTAGAGCTCCACCTTGGCTGCCAGTTGCTGGAGCTCGCTTGCCGTCAGGGCGGCACCCTCGGGGAGGCTCTTGAAGCCGGCGAGGGCATCCTCGAACGCTTCAACATCGAGCCAATAGGGAGCGGTGGCATTGAACCGGACGGCATGGGGCTCGGTAAGCAGGTATTCGGAGCCGACTCCACAGTCGGCCAGGTGAGTCTGGACTTGCCAGAGTGCCTGGCTGAGTCGGCGTCGGGCCCGGGGATCTGGCATATCAGGCCAGAAGACACCTGCCAGCAGGTCGCGGGTGATTTCCTGATCGCGGTGCAAGACGAGGTAGGCGAACAGAGATCGCCCAACCCGCGACGGAATGCGGGGGAGGTCGCGCCCGCTGCTCTCCAGGAGCAGGCCCCCAAACAGACGAATCTGGAGGCCACTCACCTGCTGCACGGTAGTGGTGTTGATACCAAGAATGCGAAAGTTTTTCGCGCTCTAAGAGGTGGAGGGCGCCACATGTCGTGTGGCCGCAAGGTTGGTGGGGACCCTTCAGGCCACGCCAGACGATCGCGACACAGGCGTGACATAGCTTGGGCTCGGCAAACACGGGAGGCTGCAAATGGTGACCCCAGCACACAGTTTGGAAATTTGGCCCCAAATAGTTGCCGGCGCGGTAGCGCAGGTGACATCCCCCAACGTGCCCTCACTGGCTGCAATGCGCGGAGTTTCTCCGGGCGAGCCATGGCCGTTAGGGCTCGACAAGGCCTGTGGCGCCCGGTTCGGGAATAGCCGCGGCTCCGAGACAAATCGCAGTGCGTTCCGGGGCCGCATGCAAGGCAAACGGCGGGGCGAGCAGCCGGCTGCCTCCCGTTCCGGGCGTCGCACCTCAATCGGATCCTGGAGGGAGCGCCGACGGCGGAAAGACACCTTGCAACTGACCCCCACCTGCGCCGGCGATGACCCGGGCATCATCATCGTTGCCCACGCCGGCGACCTCGTGGCCCACATGGTCTCGACCATGCTGCGCTACGACCAGATTCCGGTCTGGGAGATCGATCCTCACCAGATAGGGTCCGTGGAGTTCGACCTGCGCAGCAATGTCGTCCACATCCAGGATTGTCCGGTACGGGGGTTGCTGCTGCGATGGTCTCGTTGCCCGCAGACCAACCTCGAGCAACCGATCACCGGCCGACTGTGTGGCGACCCCGCTGTCACCGCCAGTTGGTTGGCTGCGGCCAGCCTTGGCCCGATGCGGGTCATCAATAGCTATGACTCCGAATCGTGGCGAAATGGGGCAGGCTGGCCGGTATGGGAACGCCGGCTGTCCAGTTCCGGCGTTCCCATACCACTGAACTCCGATGATCCTGATCCGGGAGATGTACAAATGAGCCTCCTGGTCTGCGGGGAAGTGGTCACCGGCAAGGATTCGGAAACGGTGCGTGCAGCCGGCGAAGTCCTCGAGGCGGCCGGCGTCCGCCTGGCCGAGGTAGCCAGTCTCGACGACGGGACGGTCGCCGGGATCAATACTCAACCGGATATCACGGACGCTGCCAGTGCCCGGCGGGCGGCCGTGCGCGTGATTGATTACGTGGCAGCATGAAGGCGCTTCCCGGCCGCAGTGTCCATTACATCAACTGTGGGCAGCTCCTGAGCCCGAGGGGCACCGCCAGTCCACGGCACCGGCCGCCGCCTCATCCCGGGCGTCGCATTCCTTCCCGACGCCCATACGGTTCGATAATCGTTTGAGCTCAATGCTCGGGGCGTTGTCCAGATGACGCCGGGGTGAGGTGGCTGTCGCGGTGTCAACTGGCCAGTCGGCCTTGTAAGCCGGCCAGCCATCCTTCGAACTCACCCACGGGCAGGGGAGGCGAGATGTAATAGCCCTGCAGCGAGTTGCAGCCCATGGCGGTGAGCATCTCCTGCTGAGCACTGGTCTCGACTCCTTCGGCGATGACATGCAAATTGAGGGTTTGTCCCAGACTGATGATCGCCTCGGAGATGGCGGCGTCGTCACTGTTGGAGGTGATGTCGTCAACAAATGACCGGTCGATCTTGAGAATGTCGATGGGGAGCCGCTTGAGGTAGCTCAGCGAGGAATACCCGGTTCCGAAGTCGTCGATGGAAATCCTCACTCCAATTTCTCGCAGTCGGTTGAGGGTGTCGAACGCCTGGTCGAGATCGCGGATCAGGGTGCCTTCGGTCAACTCCAGCTCCAGGTTGGTGGGATCCATCCGGGTTCTTTCCAGCACTGCGGATATCGACTCAACGAACCCGTCGTGGTGAAACTGCCTTGGGGATACATTCACCGACAGGACCAGGTCCTTGTCGTTATCCCCCGACCACCGTTGGGACTGGCGGCAGGCTTCCTCGATTACCCACTGCCCCAGGGGAATAATTAGATCGGTTTCCTCGGCCAGGGGGATGAAATCGCCCGGCATCACCATGCCCCGCTCGGGGTGTTGCCAGCGCAGCAGAGCCTCTGCTCCGAAAATGGCACCCGTCGCCAGATCGAGCTTGGGCTGATACCAAAGGCTCAAGCCCTCATTGTCTTCAATTGCCTGCCGCAGGCTGGTCACCAGCGCCAGTCGCTCGGAGCTGTTTTGGCGAAGATCGGAGGTGAAGAGTCGGTAGGAGTTGCGCCCCGCCCGCTTGGCGGCAGTCATTGCCAGATCGGCCCCTCGCAGCAGCTCGTCCGCTCCCTGGCCGTCGATCGGGTAGATGGCGACGCCCAGGCTGGCCGTGACATACAGCTTGAGGTCTCCAGCCTGGTGGGGCGTGGCGAGCTCGGTGATGATCTTCTGCGCCACGCGCTCGGCACCGTCGACCTCACGGTCTCCTTCCAGGATGACGGTGAACTCGTCGCCCCCTAGATGGGCGACAGTGTCCGATTCCCTTACGGCTCCGGTGAGGCGTTTGCCAACCTCGACTAGCACTGCGTCACCCACCTCATGGCTGATCTCGTCGTTGACGACGTTGAAGTTGTCGAGGTCCACGTGGAGAAGTGTCACCCAGCGCTCCTCTCTGGCTGCCCTGGCCAGCGCCTGGTCGAGGCGATCACGAAACAAGATTCGATTGGGGAGCCCGGTCAACGCGTCGAATTGGGCCAGGTACTCGAGACGGGCCCTGTCCCGCTCGCGTTCTGCGGCGTGCCGATTGCGGGCTTCCTGCCACTTGCGAGTGTTGCGCCGGACAGCCGGCCGGAAAAGGAACAGTCCCTCGAACATGAGCAACAGCAGGCTGGCGCTGAGTAAGCCAAACTCGAGGCGTTGAAGGTTGGTCGCTCTCTGCTCGGCCTCCAGCTGATACTGAAAGACGATGGCGTCCATTCGGGCCCGGAAGGCATCACCGCTGGTCGCGACTGCCTGCACACCCTGGTTTGAGGTGGATCCCTCGAGGGCTTCCCGCGAGAGTGCCACTATCGACTTGAACGGAGCGTCGGCCAGGCCGAAGAGACGTTCGTTCTCGCTGCTGGGTTGGCCGGGTAGCCCGAGCTCGGAGTCCCCAAAGCGCAGGCCGAGGTGAACGGCGACGAACCGATCGAGGACCGACTCGAGGGCTGCCAGGTCCTCTGTTGTTGGTGTCTCGGCTCGATGAATCGTGTCGACTGCTTGAGTGATTTCGTATGTGAGCCCGGGCTGATCGGACGCCGAGTTCACTATCCGGACATCCCGGGTCTGCACCGCCAGCTCGCGAGACACGATGATGCTGGAGACGATGGCCAGAAGGCCGATTAGCCCGAGGCCGAGGATGTATGAGCCCGCCGGCTTATTCGGCGGGCTATTGGCCGACCACTCGCGTTCGACGGTCTTATTGCCGGCACGCATCCGCCGTCCTCTTTCCCCAGTTTTCACCAACCACTGTTATCGGACCACGACGGGCTATTCCTGAGTTATCGATCAGGGAGATTGCCAATAGCCAGTGGCCGCCTGGAGGCGGCCACTGGAACAGTTGTTGGCTGAGGCTGGTTAGCTGATCGAGGGCGCGAGTGTGGTGAGGTACGGCTCCCCACAGGTCCTGGTGTCTCCGTTGTGCTTCTCGTGGAGGATGAAGAAGGCCGTCAGCCCTGGGCCGGGCGGGATCTCGCTGCATGAGATGTGGTAGTCCATACCACGCACCTCGATGTCGTTCTTGGAAGACGTACCCGTCAAGGTCATGCCGTCCGACAGGAACGTCAATGACCAATTGATCACCTTGTCACCGTCATGCCCCCCAGTGTCGAACACTGGAGCGAACGGCACCGGTCCGGTGTTCGAGTCGGTGCCAGCGCCAGCCCAGCTGGCGATTGCCATCGAAGCCGCTATCAGTGCGAAGGCGATCGCAGCGATCAAAAATTTCTTAGCGTTTACAGCCCATGACATAAGGCCCTCCCCAGTTAGCCAACGCTTAGAGTGTAGTCACAATTCGTGGTTCTGTCCACCGCTATGCGTGGTGTTAGCTGGAGAGGATCTCTCTAATCGGCTGCGCGACTTCCTCGTACTCAGCGTGGCGCTGCAGGGTGTCCTTGGAGAATATGTCCTGACCATCGAAGTCGACCTCGAACACCCCGCCGCTGGTGGGGATCAGGGTTATCTCGAACTTTTGCCCGAACTCTTCAAAAAGCTGTCCAGCCATGCCGACCGCACGGTCTGTGTAGTTTCAAGAACGACAGAACTCGATTGTCAGTTTCATGATCAGCAGCCTAATGGGGACAAGTGCCATGACAGACTCCCGGCTGCGTAAGGCCGGCCTGATCCTGCTGGCACTTCTCGCAGCAGGTTGCGGTGGCAGAGACGGGGGAAATGAAACGACCCGCTTGGAGCCTGCGGACATGTGCGCCGACGTGATAGAGGCGGTGGTGACACCGGACGGTTCCGGGACCTATCGGTTCGACGTCACCGTCAGCTCGCAAGACACCGGGTGGGACAAATATGCCGACGCCTGGGAGGTGCGTGATTCGTCCGGGAACGTTCTGGGGGTCAGGGTCTTGACGCACCCCCACGTCGACGAGCAGCCGTTTACCCGCAGCCTCTCTCAGGTGATGATTCCGACAAGAGTTCGAGAGCTCGTCGTTGCCGCCCGCGACTCGGTCGACGGCTTTTGCGGTGAGGAGCTCACGTTGGCAGTTCCGCTCACTTGACCAGGTGGGAGCGGAGCAGGTCCCAAACATGAGATTGGGCCAACTCACGCCGCAGGAAGGCCAGCGTGCGGAGGAATGTGGGGATCAGCGCCTCCACCGACATCGGGTTAGGCCGGGCGGCCGATAGGACCCGATCATCGGGGCGGAGCACGACGACGTCCACTTCCGGCCATGTGGCCTCGATGAGCTCCAGCTCCTTGTTGAGCGACTCGGATCCAATCCGGTCGAAGATGCCCTCGTAGAAGCGGGCCCCATCCCGGGCCTCCTCTGCGGCCATCGGCGCGATGATCAAAATGAAGTCGAGCGGCTTCTTGGCGTACTCGAAGACCAGATGGGCGCTGGTCCCTGAGGCGATGCCTCCGTCGACGTAGTGGTGGCCGCCAATGGTCACCGGCTGATACACCATGGGCACGGCGGAGGAAGCGGCCACGGCCGTGCGCAGCTCCGTTTTGGGACCGTCGTCTGTGCCGAAGACCACCATGCGTTTCTCCGCCAGGTCGAAGGCAGTGATCAAGGTGGGCTGATCGGGCCAGGACCTGGCCAGGGGGCCGGCCAGCAAATCTACGTATTCGGCAATTCCGTGCGGATCGAACATAGCCGGGCCACCCAGCGTCATCTCCAATCCGGGCTTGCGAAGTCCCGGCAGCAACCCGTGGCGGAGCCAACGGCGGAAGCCGCTGGGACGGGTGCGGCGCAGCAAGAAGCTTGACACGTGTTCGACGTATTCCTGGCGGGTGCGATCGCCGCTTGTCAATACGTCGATCTCGAGGCGGTCGGCGCGCACCACCGCAGCAACCGTTGCCCCGGCCGACGTCCCGATGACTATCTCGGCATCATTGGGGTTCCAGCCGGTAGCCATTCGGATCGCCATCAAGGCAGCAAACTCATATGCGGCGCCGGTAATGCCACCACCGCCGAGGACTAGGCCAACTGAGCTCATGGAAAAACCACACTAGGTGCAGGGCAATTATCGGCCGCGGATCTCCGGCGCTTGACCGGGTGTTTAATGCCGCGGGGTTCTCCTGGGCTGGGGGGGGAGGTGGGAACTGGATTCGACAGGGTTTGAGGCTCCCCCTCCTCGCCTTCGCTTTGCTCAGGCGGTCCTCCCCCATGAGGACATAGGACACTCCTTCTCGCCTTCGCATTGTTAGGGCGGTCCTCCCCCAGGAGGACATAAGAAGTTTTACGGGTTGGCGGGTCCTAGGGTGCAGCTCTTGTTGTGCGTCCTTTCGAGGCCGGGGACGATGGTGAGAAGGTCGGGCAGCTTCTGGCTGAGCTGTCGGAGATTGACGGGTTTCCGCCGCTCGGTGAGACCAAGTTTGTCGACTTCCGGGAGCAGGGTCTGGGGACCGGCTTTATTGCCGAAGCGGATGGCTTGCTCATCGGTTATGCCCACGTCTTGCACCACGTAGCCAGCGACGCGTGGGAGTTGGAGATGGCCGTCCATCCGCAGCATCGCGACATTCAAACCGTGGAGGGGCTGCTCGAAGCCGCCAGGCCGCACGCCGACGGGCGCCTGCTGTGGTGGGTTTTCGGCTCTGAAGCGATCAGCCTGGCCGAGCAGGCCGGAACCGAGGTGCTCCGCGAGCTGCACAAGCTGCGGGGAGCCCTCCCGCCGACAGATGACGTCCCACTTCCCGATTGGGTGGAGGTGCGAGAGTTTCGGCCCGGCATAGACGATGACGCCTGGCTGGAGACGAACAACGCGGCCTTTGCGGGACACCTCGAGAACGGAAGCTGGACCGCCGAGGATCTAAAGGAGCGAGTTGGTCGCGACTGGTTTGATGCGGAGGGTTTTCGGCTGGCCTGGGCCGACGACCGGCTCGCCGGATTCTGCTGGACCAAGCGCCACTCGGCCGAGGTGGGGGAGATCTACATAATCGGGGTTCACCCCGATTATCAGGCGAGAGGGCTCGGCAGAGCGATCGTGGTCGAGGCGATGCACTACCTGGCCGGCGCGGGAAGCAAGACGTGCATCCTCTACGTCGATACGTCCAATCCGTCTGCCCTGGAGCTCTATCGCTCGCTGGGGTTCGGGTTGGAGCGAGTGGATCGCTGCGTGGTGGTGCCGAACGGCTGACCACAGCCAACGCAATATTCGTCGGTTTCGAGTGTGGCGCTCCGGCACCAGGGGCATGGCAGGTCGTCGGAATCGACGAGGCTCAAAGTGGGAGAGCGGGTCGGGGATTGGCGGCCCCCGGCCAGCACCAGGGCGCTGAATATGACGATGGCTACCACGGCTTCGAACATGCGCGCAGGCTAGAAGCGCTAAGCACGGTTTTCGCGGATTTAGGGAAGCTGGGCGGTTCAGCCGATCAAACCGGCGGCCGCAACTGCCCGGGTGAGCTCTTCAACCAACCAGTCCACTCCCCGGAGCTGCTGATCGCTCACTTCAACTGCTGAGACCAGCATCATCCCTGAGTGATACACCGCCCAGCGTTGGAGCTCGTCGTCGGTCATGTCCGAGCCGTACCCCCCGGCGACTCCGGTGGCGGCGTCGAGGCCGGCCTTGAGCCCCGTGAGCCACAGTAGTTTCGAGTAGTCCCACTCCGGGGCGCCCAGGGTCGACCATTCCCAGTGGAACAAAGTCATGTTTTCGTCGTCGTCGACGTAAAACTGCTCCGGGTTGGGGTCGGTGTGCACCACAACTCCGCTGGAGACCGTGGGAGGCGCGATATCGGCTGCACTTTCAACGATCTCGCTGGGAATGTGGAGCTTGCCTCGATAGCGGACGAGGCGCTTGAAGGTGGCCGGGAAGTCTCCGTTGATCCATTCTTGATCGATGCCATGACTTACATTGCTGAAGTGATCTGAGACCCGGGAGTGAAGCGCCCGCAGAATCTCGCCGGCCTTGCGGCCGAGGCCTGCGCTCTCCGGCAGTGAAGCCAGGTTCCACTTGCCGGGATCTTTGAAGACCGCCCAGGGGTAGCCGCCATCCTCTCCCCGGGACAAGACGGTGGGTAGGCCGGGCAGTCCGGTCAGGTTCTCCAGCGCCTGCTGCTCGCGCCGCTCGGCGGCGGTTGTGGAGTAGACCTTGACCAGGCGGGTTCCACCTTCATCCCAGATTCGATATAGACGGCCCACGCCGGTCCCCACCTCGAGGATGCGGCCATCGCCTGAGAGTTTTCTAGCTATGTCTGCTGCTTCCATGGCGCGGAGCTACCCTTTCCGGAGCCTATCCTCTGGCGTTCAAGCCTAACTAGGGAGTGGGTTTTTTCGTGGCAGATTCAATCGAGCTGACCTTCCCGGATGGGACGGTAGCCGGCTTTCCCTCCGGGACTACGGGCCTCGAAGTGGCGCTCAGCATCGGAGAGCGCCTGGCAGCCGCGGCCGTTGTTGTCAAGCTCAACGGCGAGCAGTTCGACCTGGCTCGACCACTCGAGGAAGACGGGTCCTTTGAGGTCGTTACGGACTCTTCGGAGGAAGGCCGGTTTGTCATCCGCCACTCAGCTGCTCATGTTCTGGCCCAGGCGGTGTTGGACAAGTTCCCCGGGGCCGCGTACGCCATCGGACCGCCCATCGACGACGGCTTCTATTACGACTTCGATGTCGGCCGTACTTTCACTCCTGACGATCTCAAGGCGTTGGACGCCAGGGTGCAGGAGATTATCGCCGAAGATCAGCCGTTCGAGCGTCAGGAGATAACCCGGGACGACGGGGTCGCGTTGTTCGCCGATCAGCCATACAAGACCGAGATAATCACCGATGGCGAGGCGAGCCAGGGAGTCGGCGAGAGCATTGTGAGTCTGTACCGCAACAATGACTTTGTCGATCTTTGCCGGGGCCCGCATGTTCGCTCCACCGGCTTCCTGCAAGCGGTCAAGCTGCTCCGGAGCGCCGGGGCCTACTGGCGGGGAGACGAGAACAACCCCCAACTGCAACGCATCTACGGCACCGCATGGGAGAGCAAGAAGGAGCTCAAGGCTTATCTAGCGCGAGTGGAGGAGGCCGGGAAGCGCGACCACCGCAAGTTGGGTGTCGAGCTCGACCTTTTCTCATTCCCGCCGGAGCTCGGCGCCGGTCTCGCTCTCTGGCATCCCAAAGGGGGGCTGGTCCGCAAGATCATCGAGGACTACAGCCGCAACGCACATCTCGCGCACGGTTACGAAATTGTCTCCACGCCTCACGTAGCTCGTTCGACTCTGTGGGAGACCTCGGGGCACCTCGAGTTCTACGCCGACGGAATGTATCCGCCTATGGCCGCCGACGATCAACACAGCTACTACGTGAAACCGATGAACTGCCCATTCCACATCCTGATCTACCGGTCGCGGGCGCGGAGTTATCGGGAACTGCCGGTGCGCTTGTTCGAGCTTGGCACCGTGTACCGCTATGAGCGCAGCGGAGTTCTGCATGGGCTCATGCGGGTGCGTGGCCTGACGGTCGATGACAGCCATATTTTCTGCATGGAGTCACAGCTGGTGGAGGAGCTCGGTCTCGTGCTCGACTTCACGGTGATGATGCTTCGCCAGTTCGGTTTCACCGAGATCGAAGCCGACCTGTCCACCAAGCCCGACAAAGCGATCGGCGATCCTGTTCTGTGGGACAAGGCGACCGAGGCTCTAGGCGCGGCTTTGGCCAAGGCCGACCTGCCCTTCGAGCTGGCTGAAGGCGAGGGAGCGTTCTACGGCCCCAAGATCGATGTCCATATCCGAGACGCCATAGGGCGTCGATGGCAGATGTCGACGATACAGGTCGACTTCGCGCAGCCCGCCAACTTCGAGCTGGAATTCAACAGCCCCGAGAACGTCAAGGAGCGCCCGGTGATGATCCACCGGGCCATCCTCGGATCGATAGAGCGATTTGTCGGGATCTTGGTCGAGCACTATGCCGGCGCCTTCCCCGGCTGGTTGGCTCCGGTGCAAGCCGAGATAATCCCCGTGGCCGACCGGCACAATGACTACGCGGCCGAGGTGGCTGCGGGCCTCAGCGCCCGGGGGCTCCGGGTGGAGATCGATGAGCACGATGACACGGTCGGAGAGAAAGTCAGGCGAGCAATAACCAGCAAAGTTCCTGCCGTGTTGGTCGTCGGTGATGATGACGTGGAAAGAGGCACAGTGGGCCTGCGATTGCGTGACGCTGATGCCGAGGAGCGAGGCGTTTCCGTCGATGAGGCGGGGGAGCGGTTGGTAGCTCTGTGCGCTCCGCCGGCCTGATGGAGGTCTTATGGGCGGGCTGGCGTGCGGCATATATGGCCGAATTCACCGGCGAGTCTCAAAGCGACGATTGCCTGTTCTGCGAGTTGCCGGATAGCGGGCCCGATAATGAGACGTTCGTGGTGGAGAGGGGAGAGGCGGTGTATTCGGTGCTCAACCTCTATCCGTACACCAACGGCCACATGTTGCTGACACCATTTCGCCATGTGGCCGGCCCGGCTGAGCTGGATCCTGAAGAGGTCTCAGAGCTCTGGGCGCTCCTGGGCAGCTCGCAATTAGCGCTCGATGCGGCGGTGAGCCCCCATGGATACAACCTCGGGGCCAATCTGGGACGCGACGCCGGAGCCGGAGTTTTGGGACACTTCCACCTGCACGTGGTTCCGCGGTGGCGGGGCGACACTAATTTCATGACCACCGTCGGTTCTGCCCGGGTGCTTCCCGAAGCACTGGCCGATACCTGGGGGCGCTTGCGAGAAATGGTGAGGAAGTAATGGAGATACCCGACGAAGTAGCTCGAGCGCAGGGTGTTCCGGACGACCTCGATTCCTCCGTGCTCGGGCCTTTCACCGTCCCGAGCCTCACTCGTAGACGGCGAGCCGGCGCCTTTTATCTGGGTGGGGCGGCGCTCCTGGCGCTGGGCATTGCCACCGGGCTGCCCGCGGGCATGTGGATAGTGGTGGGGCTCCTGCTGGTGATCGGCGCCTATCACTTCTTAGCGGCATTCGAGCTTGGCATCCGTGAGCGGGAGGCCCTGTCAATCGCCAATCGCTCCACCGAGTTTCCCGTCGGGCACGCTTCTGCGGCTCTCGGGTTCGTGGGCTGGCGATCGCGCCCGGTATGGAACGTTCTGGTGTTCTCGGCCGACGAGCCACCGACCGAGCGCGGCCTGGTCCGGATCAACGCTGTGAACGGCGAGGTGGAGGACGTCTATGTCGAAGGCAACCCCGATCTGGCTGGTCGCTAAACCCGCTTTTCTAGCTCCACGTAGTCGCGGGAGGTTTCTCCGGCGTAGATCTGGCGGGGGCGGCTGATCCGGGTATTGGGATCCTCGATCATCTCCTGCCAATGTGCCATCCAACCCGGCAGCCGACCAATGGCGAACAACACCGTGAACATGCGTAGCGGGAAGCCGAGGGCACGGAAGATCATCCCGCTGTAGAAGTCAATGTTGGGATAGAGCTTGCGCTCGATGAAGTACTCGTCGCTCAAAGCGACCTCTTCCAGCTTGCTGGCGATGTCCAAAAGGGGATCGTCCACGCCGAGCCGCTCCAGCACGTTGCCGGCGAATCCCTTGAGAATCTTCGCTCGGGGATCAAAGTTCTTGTACACCCGGTGGCCGAAGCCCATCAGCCGAAACGGGTCGTCTTTGTCTTTGGCCATTTTGACGTATTTGGCAACGTCGTTGCCGTCTTCGTGGATGTCGTTGAGCATCGCAACCACGGCCGAGTTGGCTCCTCCGTGAAGTGGTCCCCACAGGGCGTTCATGCCCCCGGCCACTGAGGCAAACAAGTTGGCTTCGCTCGAGCCGACCAGGCGGACCGCAGAGGTCGAGCAGTTCTGCCCGTGATCGGCGTGGAGGATCAGCAGGGCATCGAGAGCTCGAGAAACAACCGGGTCGGGCTCATAGGGCGCAACGGGGAGACCGAACATCATGTAGAGGAAATTCGAGGTGTAATCGAGGTCGTTGCGCGGGTACATGTACGGTTGGCCGATCGACTTCTTGTAAGCGAAGGCTGCCACCGTGGGCAGCTTGGCCATCAGGCGAATCGTGGATTCGCGGACGGAATCGGCGTCACGGGGATTGTGATACTGCTCGTAGAAAGTGGACATGGCCGCGGTAGCTGCTGAGAGGATCCCCATTGGATGAGCCTTACGGGGGAAGGCGTCGAACATGCGCTTCATTTCCTCGTTGAGGAGGGTGTGGCTGCGAACCGCACTCTCGTATTCCTCCAGCTCTGAGGGTGTTGGCAGCTCGCCGTTCAGCAGCAAATAGGCAACTTGTGGGAAGGTGGAGTGCTCTGCCAGGTCCTCGATGTTGTACCCGCGATAGCGCAGCTCACCAGCATCTCCGTCGACGAAGCTGATGGCGCTCTGGCATCCGGCGGTATTGGCGAAGCCGTAATCGAGTGTGACCATGTGGTGCTCAGCCCGCAGCTTGCCTACGTCGATGCCGACGTCTCCTTCCGTTCCGGTCAGGGTCGCGAGCTTGATCTTCGTGCCGTCCTCGGCAGTGATGTTCAGCTCTCCCTCGGAGGTGGTAAACATGCGTTCTCCTTGCGGGCTGGAGGCGACACATCCGGCCCGGTGCGGCAATACTAACTCCGACAATGCTGCTCCCCTTCGTAGGCCCATAGTGATTGACCAAAGAGCCAGACCCTTCTTCAATAAGTACTTGATCGACCCCATTGCCAGGCTCCTGGTGTGGGTGGGGTTGAGTGCACCCACGGTCACTGTGAGCGGATTGCTGCTGGTGGTCTCCGGTGCCGTGATCCTGGGCCTGGGGCACCCGGTGACCGGCGTAATTCTCATAGGCCTCGGCTCGCTGCTCGACGGTATCGACGGCGCCGTGGCCCGGCTCACCGGCACCGCATCTGACCGGGGGGCCTTTCTCGACACAGTCTCGGACCGCATCGGCGAGCTGGCTATGTTCGGTGGCGTGGCCTGGTTCGTTGCCGAAGACGCCACCCTCGTCCTGCTTACGGTGATCACGCTCGGAAACTCGATGCTGATTCCCTACATCCGGTCGAAGGCCGAAGCAGCGGGGGGCGAAGGCAAAGGGGGCCTCATGGGCCGGGCCGAGCGCATCATTCTGTTTTGTGCGCTCGCGGGGCCTGTTGGCCTTGACTGGTGGGGGATGGAAGCGATGTTGTGGCCCATGGTGGTCCTGACCGGGATAACGGTTCTGCAGCGCTATTGGAAGTCCTGGTCACAGCTTTCGTCATGAACCGCCTGCGGCACTATCCGGGATATCTGGCTTACCGGATCTTTTCCGGCCTGTTCGGGCTGCTTCCGGAGCCGGCCATGCGCAAGACTGGAGAGGCGCTTGGCGTCGTGGCCTTCTACCTGGCGCCCGGGCGAAGACGCATAGCGGAGGCCAATCTGCGTCGGGTGGTGGGCCCCGACGGGCCACTGCGCCGATTGACTCGCCAGCTGTTTGCTTCGTACGGGCGCTATTGGGCCGAAACCTTCTGGGTGCGTCCCCGGCGCCTGGACGAGATGATGAGTCACACCAGCGTCGAAGGAATGGAGCACATCCGCGAGCTCAGAAAACATGGCGGGGTCATCCTGGCGCTGCCGCATCTGGGGAATTGGGAGGCAGCCGGCCTCCAGGGAGTTGCCGAGAGTCTGGATTTAGTGGCGGCGGCCGAAGCTCTGCCCAATCCGCTGATCAGCAGATGGTTTATCGACCAGAGGGCGCTGTTTGGAATCGACGTTGTTCTGGTGGAAAAGGGAGCTTCCACCAGATTGTTGAGCCTGCTGCAAAGGGGCAGGACGTTGGCGCTGCCTTCCGATCGCGATCTGAGCGGCAGGGGGGTGGCGGTCAAGTTCTTTGAAGAGGAGACCACCTTTCCGGCAGGGCCTTTTGTGCTTTCCAAACGGACCGGGGCCCGGGTGGTCCCCGTCGCGACGTATTTTCGTGAGACCGGACGAGGGCATGAGTTTGTTGTTCGACCACCATTGCGGGAGGGCACCATCGAGGACATGGCCCAGGAGCTGGCCGGGCACTTCGAAGACTTCATTCGGGCCCGGCCGACCCAATGGCATGTGCTGCAGCCGCTATGGCCCTCGGATAGAACGGATCGTTCTTGAGGATCGCAATGGTGTCGCCGTACAGCCTCGATCACCCCGGGGGCGTGCAAGCGCAGGCCGGGCTCCTCGTAGGATGGCTGCGCTCCGAGGGCCACGAAGCTTGGCTCGTGGCGCCGGGCTCGAAAGGTGGCCCTGAGGGGACGGTGTATCTGGGGCATACGGTGGGCGTCCGAACCAATCGATCGGTGGCATCGGTAAGGCTGTCTCGAGGCACGGCCGCGGCGGTCGAAAAGGCGATTGCCGGCGCCGACGTCGTTCATATCCATGAGCCGTTCGTGCCCGCCGTGGCGCTGGGGGCGTTGCGTGTGCCCGCGATAGCCAAGGTGGGCACCTTTCATGCCGACCCGGGACGTGGAGTTCGCTTTCTCTATTCGCTATTACGTCGGCGCTGGTCGAGCCTGGCGGGGAATCTATCGGTCGCCACCGCCGTGAGCCCGGTGGCGGCTGAAGCCGTGAGCTCGATCGTTGGCCCGGTGCGGATCATCCCCAATGCCATAGATCTAGGTGAGCTCACAGTGCAAGTCACCCGCGAACCTCTGCGCGTCGCCTTCCTGGGACGCGACGAGCCCCGCAAGGGCCTCGGGGTTCTCCTCGAGGCGTGGCCGGCAGTGCGTCACCTGGTTCCCGGGGCCGAGCTGGTGGTCATGGGGTCCCGGCGGGCGGCCCGGTCGGGAGTTCGTTTCCTCGGGGAAGTTGACGATGCAGCGAAGATGCAAGAGCTGGCAGCGGCCGCGGTGTTCGTTGCACCCAACACGGGCGGAGAAAGCTTCGGATTGATCCTGCTGGAGGCGATGGCAGCCGGATGCGCGATCGTGGCTTCGGACCTGGCGTCTTTTCATTACGTGGCCGGGGACGCCGCCACGTACAGCCCGCCCGGGGACGCACCTGCACTTGCCAGGGCTCTGGGAACCATTCTGCGCGACCAGGACGTCCGATCGGAGTATCAGCGTCGCTCGAAGGACCGGGTGAGGACTTTCGATCGGCGCCAGGTTGTTTCCGACTATCTAAAGGTTTACGCCGAGGCCGTCGAAATTGCAGGCAGGTAACCTTCCCCCCTTACTTGTGAGAACGCGCTTCCTCCTCATATCGCTATCTCTGGTGGCCGCAGCGTGTGGTGCCGGAGCCGACGCGGCTACCGAACCGGTAACCAACCCGGGGCCACCTGCCGGCGCCACTGTCACCACAGCAACCACGACTACGACGACTACGACGACGCTGCCGCCCACTACCACCACGACGATCGATCCCGGCCTCTTTCAGCCGCTAACCGGATTGGTGGGCGACGGGGTTGATCGGCAAGTGCTGATCGTCAAGATGTCTAATGCGTCGGCGGCCCGTCCGCAGCGTGGCATCAACGATGCCGACCTGGTGATGGAAGTAATCGTCGAGGGTGGCGTGGGGCGCTGGCTGGCTGTCTTCCACACCGACTATCCGGAGATCGTGGGGCCGGTCCGCAGCCTGCGCGAGGTGGATCCCAAGCTGATCGCGCCATTCGATGCTCGAGTTTTGCACAGCGGTGGGGTGTCGTCGGTGCGGCGGTCGATCGCCGAGGTGGCGTCGGATGAGGGTGATGGGAGGATCGCCGGCTATTTTCGTGAGCCGGGCCGTGAATACGTGTACTCGCTCATGTACGACGCGACCCAACTGCCGGACAACAACTGGGACGGCGAAGTCCTGCCGCTTCTCGACTTTGACTCCCGCACACCGCTTGGAGGGCTGCCGGCCGACGGCATTCAGGTAGTGATGTCCGGGGCCAACCAGGTCGGTTGGGACTTCGACCACGGCGCCTATCGCCGCTATCAAGACGGTCGCGACGCCGTCGACGCGTTCGGCAAGCCGATCTCGGCCGATTCCGTGGTCGTGATCTTCGTGGAAACCCTTGATACCGGGCGCAAGGATTCGGCTCTGGCCGAAGTCAAGGACTACCAGGTCACCGGCACCGGCGACATGGTGCTCTTCCGTGGCGGGCAGGCCTTCGAAGGGGCATGGATTCGCGACACCCAGGAGGAGTTCTTCAGGTTCGTCGACCTCGCCGGCCGTCCGCTGTCCCTTCCTCCAGGCCGCACCTGGATCCACGTGACCCCGCTAGAGGGCACGGTGTCGTATTGACTCAGAGGCAATAAGCAATAAGCAATAAGCAATAAGCAATAAGCCAGAGACTGCCTCCTGCTTCCTGCTCCGTTCTTCCTGCCTGGGTTCGGTAACATCAGTGGAGGGAAAACGGAACCGACCGGGTAAAGCGTGGCCTCGCCGAAATGCTCAAAGGTGGCGTCATCATGGACGTCGTCACCCCGGATCAGGCGGTGATTGCCGAAGAAGCCGGGGCAGTGGCGGTTATGGC
>JAUXLW010000158.1 GCA_030623545.1 Acidimicrobiia bacterium
ACACGACCCAACCAAAAACCCACCCTAAACGGGGGCCCTCAACTTGGGGCCGGAAGCTGAATCACTATCGAGACTGTTCAGATCCCGGACCCGCACTCGAACCGGGCCAGTGTCGAGTTGAGCCCGATCCGGCAGCGCTGCATACTCGGGTGCGATGACACAGATCGAAAGCCCGGCGAACTCACGGATCAAGGCGCTGGTACGACTGCGCAAGAGATCCGAGCGAGACAAAACCGGTACTTTCATCATCGAAGGTGAGCGCGAATTGGAGGCGGCCCTCGAGTCCAGGGAAGTCATCGAGCTGTTCGTGTGCGAGGACCTGCTGACCGGGCACGGAAAGCGGGTAGTGGCCGGGGCTTCGGCGGCGGGCTTGTCGATCACGACTGTGGCGCCGCCGGTGCTTGTCAAGGTGGCGTACCGGGGCAATCCGAGCGGATTCATTGCCGTCGCTCGTCAATGGGAGATGCCGCTCAGCGCCATCCCGGTATCTAACGCCTTGATCCTGGTGGTCGAGTCGATCGAGAAACCGGGAAACCTCGGTGGGATGCTGCGCAGTGCCGAGGCGGCGGGGGCGTCGGTCATTGTGGCTTCGCCCACCACGGACCTGTTCAACTCGAACGTAGTGCGCGCGGCCATGGGTGCCCTGTTCCGGGTCCCGTTGGCGGTGGCGTCCACCGAAGACACCCTGGCCTGGCTGAAGCAAGGCAGGGTGGCGGTGTTTGCCACGTCGCCCACCGCCACGAAGGTGCTGTGGGATGTGGACCTGACACGCCCGTGTGCCCTGGTTATCGGGGGAGAGTCGGATGGGCTGAGCGAGGCCTGGCTCGAGCAACCCGGGGTGTCGATCCCGATGCCGGGCCGGGCCGACAGCCTCAATGCCTCGGTTTCGGCCGCCGTCGTCCTTTTCGAGGCAGTTCGGCAGCGGCGGGGCCGGTTGAGCCGGCCAGGCTGAGGACTCTTGAATGAAGCCGGTCCTCTCATCCTGAGCGGCGAATTCCCGGGCGTGCGAGCCTGAGAAAGTTCTCAGGGTCTCTCAGGGAGATTTCAGGTTGTCCGGCTCATACTCACTAGAGAAGATCAGAGTCATGGGAGACAGCAGATGAACGACCAGGCGACAACTACCTCGAGGCTGCGTCAGGAGCACGGGGTCGGCCGGGGATTAGGACGGTGGATCCTCAACGACTTCCCGGCGCACTTCGTGGATCTCTTTCGGAGCCATCGAAAGGCATTGGTGCTCGTGTCGGTCGCGATGGCAGCGTTCCTCGGCCTGGCCACAACTGCGATTGTCAACGAGGGAAGCCTGCTGCGCTTCGACGTGGCCGTCCAGCAGGCGCTGATGAGCGTTCGGACCGGATGGCTCAACACTGCCATGGTGTGGCTCACTTTCCTGGGCACTCGATATGCGATAGGTGCCGCCACACTCGGCCTGGTTGTCTGGTCACTCGTCAACAAACGGCACCGGACGTTTGTGATGGTGCTGGCTGTGGCCGTGTTGCTAAATCCGCTCTTTGAGGTTGGCTTCAAGGAGCTTGTGGACCGGGTGCGGCCATCGCTCGACCAGTTGGTAGCCGGCAATGGCCCTTCTTTCCCGTCTGGGCACGTCCTGGCGTCGGTCGGGTTCTACGGATTGGTTCCGTTTCTCACCTGGGAGATGACTCGCAGCGCCTGGGCGCGGCTCCTCGCAGTGATCGGCTCGTTCCTCGTGATCGTGGCAGTCACAATTTCCCGGCCTTATCTCGATGTTCACTGGGCGACCGACGCTACGGCCGGAGTGTTGCTCGGCACCGTTCTTGTGGTCGGCACCTATCACGCCTTCCTGCGGTTCCAGAGGGCAGCCCAGCGAGTTAGGTAATGAGAAATGCCCCGGGACCGCCCCGGGGCATTTTCTCGCTGGTTGTTTAGAGGAAACCGTTGCTGGTCAGCCAATCCTTGGCGACGGCGTCGGGATCCAATCCTTCGTTTTCAACTTTCCCGTTGAGCTCGAGGAGCACGTCGGTCGTGATCTTCGCGGTGACCGAGTCGATCAGTTTCGTCAGGTCGCTTCCGTATTCATCAGCGATGGAAAGGTTGAGGACCGGAACGATGTTTTCCGCTCGAATCAGGACCTTGTCGTCCTCCAACGCCACGAAACCCTTCTCAACGATGACCGGTTGGGTGGAAAAAAGAAGACCGACGTCGATTTCGCCGTTTTCGAGAGCGGCAATGCGGGCTGCTCCCTCCTGGATGCTCTCGAATTTGAGCTGGCTCAAGCCATAGGTCCCCGTGAGCCCGCCATAGCAGGTGTCACGATTCTCACACTCCGGGGGTCCCCCCAGGGTGAGATCTGCCACGCCGGCAAGGTCGCTGATCGTGACCAGGTTGTTGGCTGCTGCGAACTCCTGAGTGACCACGAATACGTTCTTGTCTTCACCCGGGGCGTACTGCAATACCGTCACGCCCTCGGCTGCAAAGGCGTCGGACAGGGCCGTCGCCACCGAATCCGCGTCGGAGGCACTATCGATGCCAAACCCGACTCCTAACGAGGAGCCCAGGTATTCGGGCAGCAAGTCGATCTCCCCCGACTTGAGAGACGGAAAGATCAACTCGCGAGAACCCAGGTTGAGCTTCTTCTCGATCGGATAGTCGTTGGCCTCGAGAGTCTGGGCATAGATTTCAGCCAGGATCTGGCTCTCAGGGAAGTTGAATGAACCGACCGTAATAGTCGATCCATCAGCGACGTCATCACCCGACCCGCAGGCAGTGGCGACAAGCGCCAACACGACGAAGGTCGCCCCGATGACGCGACTGCGGAATATGTTCCGCATGGGTTTCTCCTCTCCTTGTGTAAATACAGCAATGCTGCGGTTGAGAGCGAAAACCTAGGGCCAAATAGTCATTAACCCAACCGGGTTGACTATCCGTGGCCGATGGCATCGACGACGTCGGTTGCCCGCCCGAGCCGCCGGATGCCTTCTGGCAAAAGGCGACGTTCTGCCAGGGCGAATATGGACTCAATTACCAGCACCAGGCCGGCAAGCAGCACTGCTCCTCCCAGCACCTTGGCGTGACCGGGGGGACCCTGCCCAAAGCCGTCCACGATGTAGCGCCCGAACCCACCCCCCGACGAGAGAATGGCACCGATGGTTGCGGTAGAAACCACCTGCACGGTGGCGATCTTGATTCCCGCAAGCGTCACGGGAGCCGAGACCGGTAGTTCGAGACTGAGCAGGACCCGTCGCTCTGGCATCCCGACACCCCGTGCAGCCTCAACCAATTCGGGATCGACCGTAGTGATCGCGGTGTAGGTGTTGGTGAAGATGGGTGGGATTGCGAGCAACACCAGCGCGGCGACGACCGGCCAGAATTTGAGGCTGATGCCCCATTCCAGAAAGAGCAGGCCGGCGAAGATGACAATGCCGAATGAAGGGATCGCCCGTCCGATGTTCACTGCGGCGTTGACGAAGAACTCGCCCTTGTGGAGGTGGCCGAGTACAAGGGCCATTGGCAATGCGATTGCAAGAGCGATCGCCATCGAGACTATCGAGATCTGCAGGTGCTCGAGGAGCCGTGCCGGGATGCCGTTCGTGCCTTCCCAGTTGGCCGGGTCCGTCAACCATTCGATGCCGTCGGAGAGAATACCCATTAGCTCCTCGGCCTCCTCAGCCAGGGTGTCGTCACCCGTTGAGCCTGGAGAAGGGCGAAATCGAGCACCATTGCCAGCAGCACTGAGGCAACCATGCCGACGATGATCTCAGTCGGAAATACGATTGATTTGCGGAATCCGTTGAGTATGAATTGGCCGAGCCCACCGAACCCGAGCAGCGCCGTTACGGTCACCAGTCCGACAATCGTCACGGTTGTGATCCGCAATCCGGCAAAGAAAGTCGGAAGCGCCAGCGGGACCTCCACTTTCATGAACACCTGCCGCCTTCTGAGGCCCATGCCCTGGGCGGCTTCAACTACCTCTGCCGGCACGCTGCGAATCCCCGCGACCATGTTTCTGACAAGAATGAGGATCGTGTACGTGACCAGAGGGATGATGGCTGTTGTGCGTGATGTGAGGCCGGTGAACGGCACCAGGAGCGCGAACAACGCCAGGCTCGGCACCGAGTACAACACGCCTCCGACACCGATGATCGGCCCGAAAGTGCTCGACCACCGAAGCGCTATGGCAGCCAGCGCGGCGGAGATGACGAGGCCGATGGCGACCGACGTTCCCGTGAGGAAGAGGTGTTCGACTGTTTGCTCGCCGAGCTCACTCCAATGCGCGAGAACCCAGTCCCACTGGAAGAACGCCCGGTCGGTCGACGCCTGAGCGACGATCACTGTCGCAGCACCTCGCTCATATGGTCGATCGTGAGCATGCCCAGATAGGCTCCCTGGTCCTCCACCATCGCCACGTGATTGTGCTCATTCAACAGTGCGTCCAGCGCTTCCCGCAGCGAAGCATCG
>JAUXLW010000061.1 GCA_030623545.1 Acidimicrobiia bacterium
CCGGTCTGGCGGAAGTGTGCGGCGCCGAGCGGTTGGTGGTGATAGGGCGGGAACTATCCAAGCTTCACGAACAGGTGTGGCGAGGATCTTTGGGAGAAGCCAGGTTGATGTATGAGGCTGCTGCTCCGAGAGGAGAGTTAACGCTGGTACTGGAGGGTGCTAGCCCC
This sequence comes from Acidimicrobiia bacterium, assembly GCA_030623545.1. Classification (GTDB taxonomy): domain Bacteria; phylum Actinomycetota; class Acidimicrobiia; order Spongiisociales; family SHLN01; genus JAUXLW01. Next base: position 168 of record JAUXLW010000061.1, read on the forward strand.
CCGGGTGAGGATCTGGCTGCTGCCGTCGCTCAGGTGGAGTCGCATGTGGAGGAGGGCGCCAGCTTCAGTGACGCGGTGCGGGAGGTGGCCGCCGATCACAACATTGGCCGGGGCCGGCTTTACGAGCTAGCCCGGGGCCGCCCCCCAAGAGACCACTAGTTCTGCAGCTCGAAGGTGCAGGTGGCGCAAATTCCCTTGTTGTGAAATCCTGAGACCTTTTCCGTCGAACCGCAAAAGGTGCATGTGGCATCCAGCTTTCGCATGCTGATGTTGTCGCCCTCGACCGAAATGGTGAGCTCATCACCCTCGCGGATGTTGAACAATCGTCGCGTTTCGGCGGGAATCACGATCCTGCCGAGGTCGTCCATCTTGCGGACGATACCGGTGTCCATTGCTACCTCGTTTCTAGAAATCCGCCCCCAACGGCAGCCAGCATACCCTTCCAACCGAACACGCTGTGTGTGATCGGCGCATCCGGTGGCAGGTTCGCAGCTATTACCCTCTGAGCGCTCTATGTACATCACGACGCCGATCTATTACGTCACCGACGCGCCGCACATTGGTCACGCATACACCACCGTGATCGGTGATGCGCTGGCCCGGTTCTACCGGTTGGCGGGCCAGGAAACGTGGTACCTCACCGGAACCGACGAGCATGGCCTCAAGGTGGCGCGGGCTGCGGCTGAAGCCGGCCTGAGCCCGCAAGAGCTGGTTGACGACATAAGTCAACGCTACGTGCGCGTGTGGGAGTCGCTGAGAATCTCCAACGACGACTTCATCCGCACCACCGAGGAACGGCACCGCATCGGCGCGAAGGCCTTCCTGCAGGCGCTATATGACAACGGGGACGTCTACCTGGCTCCTTATGAAGGCCTTTATTGCGTTTCCTGCGAGGACTACTACAAGGAAGAGGACCTTCTGGAGGGTGGCTTATGCCCCATCCATCACCGCCCGGTCGAGCACTTCAGCGAGGACAACTACTTTTTTCGGCTCTCGAAGTACAGCGAGCGCTTGCTGGCTCACATTGAGGCCAACCCCGAGTTCGTGTATCCGTCGACCAGGCGCAACGAGGTAATCGGGTTCATCAATCAAGGGCTCGACGATCTCTCAATCAGCCGGGCCCAGTTGGAGTGGGGCATTCCCATCCCCTGGGATGAATCCCAGGTGACATATGTGTGGGTCGAGGCCTTGATGAACTACGCAACGGCGGTTGGCTACGGCTACGACCAGGCGCAGTTTGACCGCCGGTGGCCGCCGACCCACCTGGTCGGCAAAGACATCCTCCGTTTTCACGCTGTGATCTGGCCGGCGATGCTCATGGCAGCCGGATTGGAGCTCCCCCGACGAGTGGCGGCCCATGGCTGGCTGCTCGTAGGCGGTGAGAAGATGTCGAAGACGAGTCTCAATCAGATCGCCCCCGACGACCTCCTCGGAACTTTTGGTGTCGATGGCCTCCGATACCATCTGTTGCGCGACCTTTCATTCGCGTCGGACGGAAGCTTCTCCTGGGAAGGCATGGTCGAGCGGTACAACGCCGACCTGGCCAACGACTTCGGCAACCTGGTCAATCGAATCCTCAACATGGTGGAGCAGTATCGAGATGGCACCGTTCCGGCGAGAACCGGTGCCGAGCCGGTGGACGTGGGACTGAAGAACGCCGCCGGGGAGGCCGTCGAAGCTCTCGCCGGTTTCGCCGACCTCGGGTTCAACGACGCCCTGCTGGGGGTGTGGAGGCTGTTCGGGGCAGCCAACGCCTACGTCGAGGAGACCGCCCCGTGGAAAATCGCCAAGGATCCCGAGCAAGGCCAACGCCTCGACGAGGTGCTCAACGGGCTTCTCGAGGCCCTTCGAGTCGGGGCGATCTTGATCTCACCGGTCATGCCCGAAGCTGCGGCCAAATTGTGGGACCAGCTCGCTCTCCCCGGTGCTCCCGACGAGCCTCCTTACACAGAAACGGCCGTCTTTGGCACGTTTCCGGAGCTGACGGTCAACCGGGGAGCTCCGCTCTTTCCTCGTATCGAAGCCGAGTAGTGGCCGGGCGGGGAATCTAAATGTGGGTGGACACGCACTGCCACTTGCAGCTGTCCGATGACGATCCGCGTGCCATGTTGGAGCGGGCCGCAAACGCGGATGTGGCCTGGGTTGTTGTTCCAGGGGTGGATGCTGCAACCTCCGCCGCCGCTTCGGCTCTGGCCGAGGTCCACGAGCAGGTGCGCTGGACCGCAGGGTTGCATCCCCACGAAGCTCGGCGGTGGCCTCAGCAGGAGGCGGCAATCATCGAGATGGCTTCTCGGGCGGCGGCAGTCGGGGAGTGCGGGCTCGACTTCTATCGAAATCTTTCGCCGGCTCCGGATCAGCTTGCCGCTCTCAAAGCGCAGCTCGAGCTGGCGGCGACGCTCGACAAGCCGGCGGTGGTTCATTGCCGTGACGCCTTCGCCGAGCTTCATGAACTACTCGAGTCGAGCGGGGCGGGGCCGAGAACCGTGCTGCATTGCTGGACGGGGGGCCCCCGGTGGACGAAACGGTTCCGCGATCTCGATGTCACATTCTCGTTTGCCGGTCCAGTCGCGTTTGCCACCGGAGACACTGTCAGGCGGGGAGCGGCAGAGGCGCCGCCAGAGCGAACGATGGTGGAAACCGACACGCCCTACTTGTCCCCGCCCCCGTATCGGCAGGAAGCCAACGAACCGGCCAGGGTCCGCCTAATCGGCGAAGCGCTGGCCGAAGTGTGGTCGATTGAGGTTGACGAGGTAGCCCGGCTCAGCACCGCAACCGCCGGCAGGGTGTTCGGTGGCTAGCGGCGCCCAGGGCAAGGGTGAGCTGGTCGGCCTCCTCCGACAGCACAACGTCACGCCGTCTAAACGTTTCGGCCAAAATTTTCTGGTCGACCCCAACACGATTCGCAAGATCGTCGACCTGGCTGCGGTGGGGCCCGATGACCGGGTTCTCGAGGTCGGCGCAGGCACCGGAACCCTCACCCGGGAGCTGGCAAAGACGGGAGCGCAGATTGTGGCCTACGAAATCGACCCTCGTTTGCAGCCGATACTCGAAGAGGTGATGAGCGGTATCGAAAACGTGGAATTGCGTTTCACAGATGCCGTGGAAGCTGAATTCGAGGGTGGTCCGTGGACGGTGGTCGCCAACCTTCCTTACAACCTTGCCGCCACCCTGGTGCTGGACTGGCTGGTGCTTCCCCGGGGACCGGAGCGGTTTGTAGTGATGGTGCAGCGCGAAGTGGCAGATCGGTTCACCGCCGACCCCGGTAGCCGCGTCTACGGCCTCCCCAGTGTGGTGGCTCGTCTCTACGGCAGCCCCCGACTGGCTTTTCGGGTACCGGCCACCGTTTTCTACCCGCAGCCCGACGTCGATTCGGCAGTAGTGGAGATTGTCAGCCGCACGCCATCAGAGTTCGCGTCGGCGGCGGCTCGGTTGGCAGCGGCCGCCTTCGGGCAACGCCGCAAGATGCTGCGCCGCTCTCTCTCCGATGTTCTGGCCGATCCCGCGGCCGTTCTCAGCGCTGCCGGCATAGATCCTGCCGCTCGTCCTGAGGACCTCACTGCAGCCCAATTCCTTTCCCTGGCAGAAGCCGCCGATGGCTGAGACGCTTCATGGCAAGGCCAACGCCAAGGTGAACTTGGGTCTAATGGTGAGGAGTCGCGGGGCGGACGGCTTCCACTCCATCTTTTCGGTTGTTCAGTCCATATCGTGGTCGGACGAGCTGTGGCTGGCGGCTTCCGATGACGATGACTTCCGGGTAGAGGGGATGACGCCGCAGGAAGACAATCTGGCCTGGTTGGCCGTGAAGGCGGTTCGTGAAGCAGTGGAGTCGAGCCAGCCGATCGCACTCCGGCTCGAAAAACAAGTGCCCATCGCGGCCGGGCTGGGTGGCGGGAGCGCAGATGCTGCGGCCGGCCTGGGGATGGCTGCCAGGTTTTTCGGCTTCCCCCAGGAATCGCTCTCCGACCTCGCCGGGGAAATGGGGGCGGACGTGCCATTCTGTCTTACCGGTGGGTTGGCACAAATCGAAGGCCGCGGCGAGCAGGTGACTCCGCAGGATCCTTTGGCCGAGGATTACGCCCTGGCGATTGTGGTGCCGCCCGTCGAGCTGCCGACTGCCGATGTCTACGCCGAATGGGATCGGCTCAACGAACCCTCCGGCCCGGTGGTTCCTGAGTCGGCGCTGCCACCATCGCTCAGGCGGTTCCAGCCGCTCCGCAACGACCTGGCCCCGGCGGCCCATTCGCTGGCGCCCCTGGTTTCTGAGTGGCAGGACGAGTTGATGTCGCTCTGGGATCGGCCGGTGATGATGACCGGTAGCGGGCCCTCCCTGTATGGGTTTTTCCTCGACGTCGACGAAGCCGGGGCCGCCCTCGAATCCCTCCCGGCTGGAAGCCGGGCCTATCGGGTGGCCGGGCCGGTAGCGCGTGGCTGGGAAATGAGCAGCGGTACACTGGCGGGCCCCAATTAATCTTTGGGGGGTGGTGTAACTGGCAGCACGCTTGGTTTTGGTCCACGCAGTACGGGTTCGAGTCCTGTCCCCCCAGCCACACACGAAGGTAAGGAGAATGCCGTGAGCGTCCGGGCGATTGTGCTCGCAGCAGGACAGGGCACGCGGATGAAATCGTCCCTCCCCAAGGTCCTTCATCCCGTGGCTGGTGCTCCGCTTCTCAAATGGGTGGTCGACGCCGTTCGCCAGGCCGGGCCAGACCAGTTAGTGGTGGTAGTCGGTCACGGCGCCGATGAGGTCGAGAAGATGCTGCCGGACGGGGTGCAGACGGTCATCCAGAAAGAGCAACTCGGCACCGGCCACGCGGCCAGGCAGGCGCTTGATGTCCTGGGGGACGTTGAGGGAGACACCGTGTTAGTTGTGCCCGGCGACTCGCCTCTGATTTCGGCCGCGACGCTGAGCCGGCTGATCGAGCGGCGGGCCGCCGATGATGCGGCCGTGGCTTTGCTGACAACTCGTAAGGCGGATCCCACCGGATATGGGCGGGTGGTCCGAGACGGTGCCGGTGCGATCGTCGGGATCATCGAGGAACGGGACGCCGACGACGGGCAACGCTTGATCGATGAAGTGGCCGTTTCTACCTATGCCTTCGAGGGTGGGGCGCTGCTCAAGTCACTGAGTCGGGTAGGCAGCTCCAATGATCAGGGCGAGATCTACTTGACCGATGCCATCGGTGTCCTCGCTGCAGAAAAGGCTCCGATAGTCTCGATCGAGACCGACGAGAGTGAGGGCATGGGAGTCAACGACCACGAACAACTTGCCGACGCCGCCCGCCGGCTACGGCGCCGGCTCAATCAGCAGTGGATGAGCGAGGGGGTGCGGATGGTGGATCCGGAGCGGGTCTACCTCGACGCCACGGTTCAGCTGGAGGCCGGAGTCACGCTGCTGCCGGACGTTTACCTGGAAGGCTCAACGACAGTGGCCGCCGGGGCGCAGGTCGGCCCCTCAGTCTTCGCGGAGGACAGCCAGATCGGGCCTGAGTCCCATGTCTGGTACTCGGTGTTGCGAGGAGCCACGGTGGGCGCCAGGGCCGAGGTAGGCCCATTCGCCAGCCTTCGGCCCGGCACGGTGCTGGGTCCGGACTCTAAGGCCGGGACCTTCGTGGAGACCAAGAACGCCATTGTGGGCCCGCACAGCAAGATTCCCCATCTCAGTTATGTGGGCGACGCCGAGATAGGTGAAGGCTCGAACATCGGGGCGGGAACCATCACCTGCAACTACGACGGGTTCGAAAAACACTCCACCAGGATCGGCGACGGGGTCCGCATCGGGTCGGACACGATGCTGGTCGCGCCCGTCACAATCGGCGACGGAGCCTGGACCGGAGCCGGCTCGACGATCACTAAAGACGTTTCCCCGGGGGCCCTGGCCGTCGAACGCGCCAAGCAGCGCGAGATCCCCGACTACGCTGCCAAGAAGAGAGCCAAGAAGGCGCCCGACGAATGATCATCCCATCCAAAAAGCGATTGATGGTTTTCTCGGGTTCGGCCAACATACCCCTTGCTGAGGATGTGGCCGAGCTACTCGAGGTACCTCTCGGCGACGTTGAGCTTTCATCCTTCGCCAACGGCGAGATCTATGTTCGTTACAACGAGAGCGTGCGGGGCGCAGACTGTTTCGTGATCCAAAGTCACAGCACCCCCGTCAACCGCCACATCATGGAGCAGCTGATCATGATTGATGCGCTGCACCGCGCTTCCGCCAAACGCATCACTGCAGTTGTGCCCTTCTTCTCTTATGCCCGTCAAGACAAGAAGGTACGAGCCCGGGAGCCTATAAGCGCCCGCCTGATGGCCGACCTGTTCATTACTGCCGGAGCCGACCGGATACTGTCGGTAGATCTGCACACCGGTCAGATTCAGGGGTTCACCTCAACGCCTTTCGACCATCTCACCGCACTGCATGGATTCGTCGACTACCTGACGGGCACCATGACCGGCCCCGGCGTTGTGGTTTCGCCTGATTCGGGTCGGGTGAAGTTGGCTGAGAAATACGCCAAGCATCTGGGGCTCGAAATGGCGCTGGTTTACAAGCGGCGGCGCACCGATCTCCATAATGAGGTGGAGGCCCTCTGGGTGGTGGGCGAGGTGGAGGAGCGTCACGCCATCATCGTTGACGACATGATTGACACCGCAGCCACTCTGGTGGCGGCTGCCGACCTTCTCAAGGCCCGGGGAGCATTATCGGTCCGAGCCGTGGCCACCCACGGCGTGCTCTCGGCGCCTGCCGTCGACCGTATCAAGAACTCCAACCTGGAAGAGGTGATCATCACCAACTCCCTTCCGCTTCCCGACGACGCAGAGCATCTTTCGAACATCTCCGTCCTGTCACTGGCTCCGCAGCTGGCGCAGGCCATCGAGGCGATCTTCAACGACACCTCAGTCAGCCAGCTCTTCCGCGGCGAGAACTTCTAGCGCAACCCCTCCTGCGGAGCGGAGTCTTCGCAGCGGAGTGGGAGGGGAAAGCGAGCGAAGCGAGCAGGGGTGGGGTCCAAACCACCAACGGCACCCTGAGAAGAGTGTCATACGCGTTGGTATCGATGACACACAGCCAGGCACCGCGCGCACCAAGCCTTCAACGCACACAAGGCCGGAC
>JAUXLW010000187.1 GCA_030623545.1 Acidimicrobiia bacterium
CCATCGCCCGTCCCCCGGCCGCTTCGATGTCGTCTAAGAGGCCCCGGGCATCTGCCGTGTTGCGAACGCCGGCCGCCACAGCAGCCCCGGCCCCGGCGAGGCCTTTTGCGACATCGCGGCCGATCCCTCTGGCAGCACCGGTGACCAGCGCGACCCTGCCATCGAGTCGAAAGTCGGGCTGTTCCACTCTCAGTCGGGCTCGTGGATGCTGCGCATCGACCAGACCAGGGAGCGCATCGTTCTGGGCTGCTTGAGCACAGAAACGATGGCGGCGGCTACGTCCTCGGGGCGCAACATTTCCTCCAGCCCCGGCATGTCTGGGGTGCGGCCGGTGCCCATCGCAAACTCGGTCGCCACGCCGCCAGGGCAGATGGCAGTAACCCGGATGCCCTTCTCGCGGAGCTCGCGATCGAGGGCCCCGGCCAGTCCAACCTGGGCGAACTTCGTGGCGGCGTACACCGCCTCGTCACCGGCGCCGCGCAGGCCCGCTACGGAGGCGACGATGACGATGTCTCCCCCATCTCCCTTGAGCAGCAGCGGCACCGCGGCTCGAATGGGCCACACCGTTCCGGAGACGTTGGTTTCGATCATCTCTTCAATCTGCTGGTCCGACATGTCCATGATTCCGCCGTACACCCCGATTCCGGCATTGACCACGATTGTGTCGAGCCGGCCATGCGCGTCGAGGGCCGCCTCCACGAGCTTTTGGGAGTCCTCGCTCTTGCGCACATCCATCTCCACTACGGTCGCAGAACCGTTCAGTTCGGCAGCGAGCTCCTTCAACCTCTCCGCCCGTCTGGCTCCTATCACCACTTTGGCGCCCTCGGCGGCCAGAGCGCGTGCGGCGGCGGCACCTATACCAGAGCTTGCTCCGGTAATGGCTACCACTGAACCGTTGATTTCGACCATAAGAAACCTTTCTGTCTGACGTTGCCGCCAACCGTAGCCAAGCGGGGATCCAACGACCGCTAGCGTGGGTCGAGCATGTCCGGGACAGCATCGTCGTCACCGAGTAATGATGCAACGCCGCTGGTGATCATCCATATCGACGACCTCGGCGCGTCGCACGGAGCCAACATCGCCATGACTGAGCTGGCCGCAGCGGGCGTTGTTACAAGCGGTTCGGTGATCGTGCCCGCCCCCTGGTTTCCAGAGATTGCACGGTCGAACCACCCGTCGCTTGACCTGGGCGTTCATCTGGCATTGACATCCGAATCGGCCGCGTTTCGGTGGCGGCCTGTTTCGACCACATCCCGCGCCTCTGGCCTCCTCGACGCCGATGGTTACCTGTGGCCCGATACGCCCTCGGTGCGTGCCAACGCCCACCCGGATGCCGTCGAAACCGAGTTGCGCGCTCAGGTGGAGGCGGCCCGAGCAGCCGGGATCGACGTGACCCATTTGGATCATCACATGGGGGCGGCTCTGGCGCCAGAGTTCGCGGCGGCAACCGCACGGCTGGCAAAGGATTACGACCTGCCGGTTCTGTTCCCGCGAGCCATCGCCGGCTATGTGGGTGTGCTCAAGATGGGCGAGGTCGATGTCGCAATTCTGGAGACCGTGCGCGCCGAGCTCGACGCTGACGGGCTGGCGATCGGGGAGGAATTCCTCATGGGCCTTGTCTATCAGGACGAGCCGTGCCGGGACGTGTATGAGAGGTTTTTCAACCAGCTCCAACCGGGAGTGACCTTCCTATCGCTCCACTGCAGTGAGCCGGGTGAGATCGAGCAGATTCACCCGGGCGACTTTGCCCGGCGGGTGGCCGAATATGACCTCTTTCGGGATGTCGAGTTCACCGGCTGGTTAGCCCGTCAGCGGGTCCGGTTGATCGGATTCCGCGAGATTCGCGATTCGTTGCGGACTGTCCAGCTCTACTGAGACTCCCGACCGGGTCGACTCCTGCACGGCTCTGCAGACTGTCACGGCGCGGTTGCTGGCGGCACCATCGGGTAAATCGATGGTGCCTCCCCGGATGGCGGCTGCGAAAGCTTCCGCCTGCCCAACGACTCCGGATGCCATGGCATCCGGAGTTTCGGAACCGTCGACTACACGCAAGCCGTTGGCGTCGCCGAGCCGGGTGCGACCCTCCGGGAGGAGATCAACAAACAAGGCGCCTTCTGATCCGAGGACTTCGGTGCGCACATCGTCCCCGTAGCGGGCGTTGCGCGACAAATCCACGATGGCCACCGCGCCGCCATCCAGATCGAGGACCGCCAGGAGGTTGTCGACGTCTCCCACCTCTTCCAGCCGGGCATCGACCACCGGCAGGCGGCGGGCATCGACCCGCCGGATGGATAGCCCGGTGAGCCATTCAACGAGGTCGAACTCGTGGATGCCGCAGTCAATAGCGAGACCGCCGCTCACTTCAGGATCACAGAACTCCGGGGGAGGAGGGTTGGCGTCCCATTGGGTGAGCCGCACGAGTAATGGCCGACCAACGGCTCCCCCTTCGAGCAGTTCTTTGGCCCGGACCCACGGAGGAGAGAATCGCCGCCAGAAGCCGACCTGTAGCACCAGGCCCTTCGCTCGGGCCATGGCGCTGAGCTCGGCTCCGGCCTCCGGATCGAGCGCCAGTGGCTTCTCGCACAGCACATGGAGGCCGTTATCCAGGGCCTTCTGGACCACCTCGGGATGGGTAGCGGTAGGCGTAGCGATCAGCCAGGCCTCTACGTCCGGCGCGCCGAGCAGGGCGTCGGGTGAGGGATAAGTGGCAACTCCGCCCAACTCATCCGCCAATGCAACAGCTAACTCATCAGAAACGTCGGCCACTCCAACAATGGAGATCGCGTCGAGCGTTGCCAGCTTTCGGGCGTGAAAAGCACCCATCCTTCCGACGCCCACGATGGCAAGTTGCAGAGGAACGCCGCTGGTCATGTGCCGAATCTAATGGGGCTGCGGGCCGCTGCCACCTTCCCCCGAGGCAAGGAGATCGATCTCTTGTATCCTCCTAGAGGAGGACCCCTGAGCGTTAGCGAGTCTCGCTCTGAGCTCGCCCCGGGGCTCACCCGCTGACGGATTCTTATGACGAGAACGGCGTTAGTCAATGTGCAACTGGGAGCGATAAACGAGGCGACTCTGCGGGGCAACTTGAGGCATATCTACGGAATCGAGTTCCACCGGCGGCAAGGCTGTCCGGTGGTTGCCGTTGGCCTCCATCAACAAAGCTACTAGCAAGGCGTTGACTGCTGCCCGGGAAGGTGTCGAGTCTGCCGTGGCCAGCCAACGGTCTTGAGACGAGGGATTTCCCATGCCCAACTTCGGCGATTTGCGTTAGACGGGGTTGGGTGGCGGCGTGCCCATCATCGCCGACGGCGAGGTGATCGGAGCCGTGGGGGTGAGCCGCCTATCCGAGGAAGAGGACATCGAGCTCGCCGGTCTAGGCCTTGCAGCCGTCAGCGGACACTAGTTTCTTCAGGCCACCGCTCGCGGACTGGCCTAACTCCATTATTCGCCGTCGGAGAAGAGGCTGGTCAGGCGGGACTGACAGAAGTGCCCGTCGCAGATGGCACAATTGCCAAAGCAAAGCGCCATGAACGGCTCCTCAGGGTTGCAGCCGGCGCGTAGTCTCGCCAGAATGGCAGACTGTCAGTTTGCAGCTGGGGATCGACACGGGACCTTCTCTGCCAGGCTCCAATTGCACATGACGATTTGTTCCAAAACAGGAGGAAAGATCCGTGAGGTTTCTTAAGAAAGTCAACTTTCTAGCGGTGCTGGTCGCGCTGCTGCTGGTTGCCGCCGCGTGTGGCGGTGACGACGACTCAGATACCACCACTGGCGCAGGTGGGGCCGAAGGCAGCATTTGGGTACTGCTCCCCGACAGCCAGTCGTCCGAC
>JAUXLW010000024.1 GCA_030623545.1 Acidimicrobiia bacterium
GAGCGGCACGGCTGAGCCGTGCAAGCCGGGTGGTACCGCGGGTCTCACTCGTCCCGGCCGAATGACCGAGACGAGGAGAACGATGAAAGAAGGCTTTAGCCGGGTGCCTCCTAAGGTGCACTTCCCCGACGTCGACGCCCGGATACTGGAGTTCTGGGATGAGATCGATGCCTTCGCCCAATCAGTGGAGCAACGGTCTCCCGAGAAGTCATACACGTTCTACGACGGTCCCCCGTTCCCCACCGGCAGTCCTCATTACGGGAACTTGCTCGCCAGCGTGATCAAGGATGTGGTCCCTCGCTACTGGACGATGCGGGGGTACCGGGTCAAGCGACGTTTCGGCTGGGATACCCACGGCCTGCCCATCGAGATGGAGGTCGAGAAGGAACTCGGAGTCTCCGGGCCACGGGCCATTGCCGAATACGGCGTTGACCGATTCAACGAGGCTTGCCGATCTCTGGTGCAAGCCAACACTGAGCAGTGGGAGCAGATCATCCGTCGGATCGGGCGATGGGTGGACTTCGAAGACGACTACCGCACCATGGACGTTGAATTCATGGAATCCGTGTGGTGGGTATTCAAGTCCTTGTGGGACAAGGGCCTGATTTATCAGGACTTCAAGGTGCTGCCGTACTCCTACGGAGCGACAACTCCCCTTTCCAACTTCGAAGCCAACATGGACTATCGCGACGTCGACGACCCCTCAATCACCGTGCGGTTGCGTGCCGGATCTGCCCACGGGCCGATCGCCGAAGACGACTACTTCTTGATCTGGACCACGACCCCGTGGACCCTCCCCGGCAACCTTGCCATCGCCGTGGGCGAGGACGTCAACTACGCCAAAGTAACCGGAAAGCTCAATGATCTCGAGGGCGACTACTGGATTTCTGAGAACCTGATCGACGCCTACTGGCCTGAGGGCCGCCCACCGGTGCTGGCCACGGTGCCGGGCCGGGATCTGGTTGGCGCCTCCTATGAGCCCCCTTTCGACTACTTCGGAGAGGAAAGGGACCGGGGAGCGTTCCGGCTGATCTCCAGCCCCGACGTCAACATCGAAGAAGGCACCGGCCTGGTCCACATGGCTCCGGCTTATGGGGAAGCGGACTTCTATGCGCTCCAGGCAGCAGGCCTTGACGTTCTCGTTGACCCGGTAGACGCCGAGGCCCGATTCACCGAAGCCGTCCCCGACGTCGCCGGCGAGAACGTCAAGGATGCCGACGCCAAACTCATTCGTTTGCTCAAGGCCCGCGGGCTCGTGGTGCGGCACGAGCAAATTCGTCACGCCTATCCGTTCTGTTGGCGGACCGGGACCCCCCTCATCTACAAGGCCATCCCCACCTGGTTCGTGCGCGTCGAGTCGATCAAAGACCGGATGGTGGAGCTCAACAAAACCATTCACTGGGTTCCCGAACACGTCGGGATCGGAAGATTCGGCAACTGGTTGGCCGATGCCCGCGACTGGGCGATCAGCCGCAATCGGTACTGGGGAAGCTGCATCCCGGTGTGGAGTTGTGATTCCTGCGATGAGGAGGAATGCATCGGGTCAATTGCCGACCTGAGGGAGCGGTCGGGAGTGGAGCTCACCGACTTACATAAGCACAACGTCGATCCCGTCACGTTCAAGTGCACCCAATGCGACGGCACGATGACCCGGGTTCCCGAGGTGCTCGACTGCTGGTTCGAGTCCGGTTCGATGCCGTATGCCGAGAACCACTACCCATTCGAGAATGCCGAGACTTTCGAACGCCGGTTCCCGGCTGATTTCATTGCCGAGGGCCTGGATCAGACCCGGGGTTGGTTCTACACACTTGTCGTGTTGGCTGCTGCGCTGTTCGACGAGGTTCCGTTCCGTAACTCGGTGGTCAATGGAATGGTCCTTGCCGAAGACGGGCGCAAGATGTCCAAGAGCCTGAAGAATTACCCGGACGCCAATGGAATCCTCGACGAGTTCGGAGCCGATGCCCTCCGGGCTTACATGCTCAACTCCCCTGTTCTACGTGCCGAAACGCTGCGCTTCAGTGAGGCCGGGGTGCGCGAAGTTGTGCGGACGGTGATGCTCCCGTACTGGAACGCTTATTCGTTCTTCACCACCTACGCCGAGGCCGATGGGATCACGATGAGCGACCTCGAGGCGGCGCCGCCTCCCGGCGAGCGACCCGAAATCGATCGATGGATTCTGTCTGTCCTGCAGAGCCTGATCCGCCAGGTCAACGATCGCATGGAGGGCTACTACCTCTATGACGTGATCCCTCCGATGATCAGTTTCATCGACAACGTCACCAACTGGTATATCCGCCGCTCCCGGCGTCGGTTTTGGCGTCGGCGTCAGACGGCCGGCGATCTCGACAAGCTGGCAGCGTTTGCGACGCTGCACGACGTTTTGGTGACTCTGGGTACCGCGGTGGCACCGGTGCTGCCCTTCGTTACCGAAGAGATCTACCGCGAACTGGTTGTTGCCCATCGCCCAGAAGGGTCGGGGCCTGCCAGCATCCACCTGGGGGACTACCCCACGGCCCAATCCGAGCTAATCGACGAGAGCCTGGAACAGGCCATGAGCATCGTGCGCCAGGTGGTGAGGATGGGCCGCTCGTTGCGGGTGGCCAATGACCTCAAGATCCGCCAGCCGCTGTCTTCCCTGACGGTGGTTACCAGCGACCCGCAAGTGGCAACGGCGGTTGAGACTCACACCGAGCTGATCATCGAGGAGCTCAACGTGAAGCGAGTCGACACTTCCACCGACGAGGCACCGCTGGTGACCTTCCATCCTCGAGCCAATTTTAAAGCGCTTGGCCCCAAGCTTGGCGCCAGGATGAAGAACGTGGCGCAAGCTATCGAGGACCTCGGTGACGACGCCATCCAGCAGTTGGTTGCCGGAAACTCTCTGGATGTTGCCGGTGTCCAAATCACGTCTGAGGATGTCATCATCGATCGTCGGCCCCGACCCGGGCTGGTCGTGGGCGCCGAGGGCACGGTTTCGGTGGTGCTGGACTGCGAGCTGACCCCCCAACTGGCGGTCGAGGGTCTTGCCCGCGAGGTAGTAAATCGGATCCAGGCCTTGCGTCGAGAAATGGAACTAGACGTAACGGACCGGATTCACGTGCAATGGGACACCGACTCCAAAGAGCTCGCGGAAGCTCTAGTCACTCACGCCGAATACATCCGCGAGGAGGTGCTGGCCACCTCATTGCAGCAGGGCACAGACACGCAGCACGGGGTTGACGTAGGCGGTGCCGGCTTGCTGATCGGGATGGTGGTTGCTCCGGAGAGAGACCGGCCCTAGGCGCGTTCCCAGGGCCGCTGGCCCCGGGGCTGTTGCAGGTAGGCGGCGTCGTGGCTCTCTGCTTTCGGAGCCTCCGCCGCCGTCTCGGGTTCGCCCTCAGCCTGTTTGGGATCGGCCTGCGGTTGAGTCGCTTCCTGAACCCCGGCCTGCCCGGAACCCGAACCCGTTTCGGACTTCCGATCAACCGCCTCGAGGATTTCCGAAATCGAGTGAGTCTCGAGATCAATCGATGCTCCCAGGCCCTCCAGCTCGACTGCAGCTCCGTCGGCGAATTGCTTCAGACGACCCTGCAGGTCGCTGACGGCGGTGCGGAGTTGAGCTACACGGCGTTGGAGGCTCTCGTGTTCAGTGGCCGCGTCGTCGCGAGTCCGCTTGACGTCGGCCCTGGCCGCGGAAACCATCCCTTCGGCTTCGCCTTTGGCCTTATCGAGCAAGCGGCTCGCCTTCTCCTGCGCTTCCGCCACCATCTCTTGCGATGTTCTTTGCGCCGTGATGTAGGTACGCTTGATGGCCTCCTCGGCTTCTTTTGTCCCCGCCAGATCCTGCCTGAGAGCTTCAAGCGAATCGTTCTGTTCCCGGAGCTTCAACTCATAGCCACGCAGAGTCTCCACCACTCGTTCAAGAAAATCTTCAACCTCATCGGGGTCGAAGCCTCGAAATCGCTCTCGAAAAGTCTTTTGCTGCACGTCTATAGCGGTTAAATCCATGTCGCTCAGCTTAGTCACGCCCCAGGAGCTCGTCCTGGGACCTAGCTAGCAGAGGACGCTCGCCACTATCTGCAGCCCGATGATGAGCACAATTACTGAGACGTCCAACGCCACCGCCCCCATGCGGATCGGGGGGATAACCCGCCGCAACGGCAAGAGCACGGGATCGGTTACGGCGGCCAGACTGGAGCGGGCCCGGCCCACCGGGTGCGATGCCGGCACCTGCACCCAATCGAGAATTATCCGAATGATGAGCGCGGCGATGAACCCCCAAATCAGGTAGCAGAGAATGCTCAAAGTTCTAGCTGAAACAAGCCGAGCTCAGCCAAACGCTGGCGCTCGCCTTCCCCAAGGACCACCCGGCTGGGCGCAACCAGGATCACACCCTGGGCAATCTTCTGCATCGTTCCGTCAAGGGCGTAGGTGATGCCGCTTGCGAAGTCCACGAGGCGGCGGACGGTGTCCGGCTCGGTGTCACGAAGGTCGAGAACTACCGGGCGTCGCACCCGCAAATGATCGGCCAGCTGCTGGGCATCGGCAAAAGAATCGGCAATGATGACCTCCGCCTCCGCGTCGGAACCCGGCACGGGGTGAACGGTTGTCACTGCACCGACCCGCTCCATATGGGCCTCAGCGTTCGCCGGACGCCATGGGCCGGTAGCCGGAGGCTCGACTCTTCGTCCCCGCGGCCCGGTATCCATCGCGGCGATCGGATCTGCCTGAGCGCTCACTTCGCGCTCGTCCAATTCCCGCGACTCGTCATCGAGCCCCAGGAAATACATTGCTTTTTGCCAGATCGAACTCATTATGTCCAGCCTCCGTTACTCAAAGATAGCCCGTCCCACTCGAATCGTGGTCGCGCCCGCCCGTATTGCCTCTTCAAAATCATCTGTCATCCCGGCCGAAACCTCCCTCACCTGAGGGTGGCCCAGGGCCAGCTCATCGCGAATCCCCACCAACCGCTCAAAGTGCCCAGCCGCCGCTTCGCCTGCCGGGGGAATCGCCATGACTCCCGTCAGGGTTACGCCCAGGTCGATGACCTCCCGGGCCGCAGCCAGGGCTGCGGATGGTGCGAACCCGTGCTTTTGGGGCTCCTCGCCGAGGTTGATCTCCAGGAGAGCCGGCGGAGCTTCGCCCTCACCGGCCCATGCCGCCGCCAGCTTGATACGGTCCAGCGAGTGGAGCTTGCTCACCACAGGCCGCACGGCTTTGACTTTGTTGCGCTGAAGCGGCCCGACAAAATGCCAGCGGATATCGCCCGGGAGCTGAGGAACCTTGTCGAGCAACTCCTGGGCACGATTCTCTCCGAAGTCCCGCTGACCGCGGTCGTACAGGTCGGCGACCGCTTCCACCGAACGCCCTTTGGTGACCACCACGAGCGACACCTCACCGACTTCCCTGTCGGCGGCTACACAGGCGGCTGCCATCCGCTCCTGCACCGTCTGGAGGCTCATTGCCAGGCCACCGAGATCTGTCGAAGCGAGGTGCCGTCGGCCCTGAAGCTGTGGAAATGGGGCTCGCAGTGGGTGCAGAGGTCGGACTGCCAAACATTCAGGGGCTCGAGCTGGCGGGCAGCTTCGGTCCAGAGATCAATACTGGGTGTCCCCCAGCTCGTCATCGACTGGCTCTGGGGAAACAACTCCCGAAGCTCATCCCCCACCTCATAACAACACGGACCGATGGCGGGGCCGACCGCGGCCCGGCGCGGCACGTGTCCTGAGTCTTCGAGGGCAACGCGGGCCTGGCCGATAGCCCCGGCTTCGAGGCCTCGCCACCCGGCGTGGACGATGGCGACTGCGTCATCGGCGTGTATCACGACCGGGACGCAGTCTGCGGTGCGAACCGCCACCGGGAGGCCCCGTTCGCTCGTGAAGAGGACGTCACCCTCCCCCTGCACCCCGGGAGCCGACGCCCGCATCACCTCTGCTCCGTGTACCTGCCGGGCCCACGCCCACTCCGGCGAGACATCTAGATCGGAGGCTGCCCGCCGGCGAGCAGCGGCGTCGGCGAAAAGGTCACCATCATCTGCCGTCCCGAAGGCGGCACCCACGTACGCCGGCGAGGTGATCAGGGCTAACCCTGGACAAAGCCGGGGATGAGTGAGTCGTCCCCGTCATCAACGCCCATTTCCGGGCTTGCCATCTGGTACGAGCGTCTCTCCCCCTCGAACCCGGCAGCCACCACCGTCACCCGGATCTCATCGCCGAGAGAATCATCCACCACGGCTCCAAAGATGATGTTGGCGTCCGCCGAGCACCGGCTGGCGATGACGTCCGCCGAGCTGTTGACCTCGTAGAGGGTCATATCGGCAGGCCCGGCGATTGACATCAGAACTGCGGTAGCTCCGTCCATAGAAGTCTCGAGCAAAGGGCTCTCTACGGCTCGGCTGGCAGCCTTCTCGGCCCTGCCCTCGCCCGCTGAGGCTCCTATCCCCATCACTGCCGACCCGGCATCTTGCATGACGGTCTTCACGTCGGCGAAGTCCACGTTGATGAGGCCAGGAGTGGTGATGAGCTCAGTTATGCCGGCCACACCCTGCAGCAGTACGTCGTCCGCCATTCGGAAAGCCTCGAGAACCGTCGTCTTGTCGTCCGAAACCTCGATCAGACGCTCATTGGGGATGATGATCAACGTGTCGACGGCTTCTTTGAGATCCTGAATTCCCTGCTCGGCTTGCACCGAGCGGCGTCGTCCTTCGAATCCGAACGGACGGGTGACAACCCCAACGGTGAGGGCGCCGAGGTTGCGCGCCGTCTCGGCAACGATGGGCGCCCCACCGGTGCCGGTGCCTCCGCCTTCTCCCGCAGTGATGAAGACCATGTCTGCGCCTTTGAGCGCATCTTCAATATCGTCGCGGTGAGCATCGGCCGAGGCCCGCCCGATCTCCGGGTTGGCACCGGCACCGAGGCCGCGGGTGATATCCCGGCCGATGTCGAGCTTGATATCGGCGTCGGACATCAGCAGAGCCTGGGCGTCGGTGTTGATTGCGATGAACTCGACACCTCGCAAGCCGGCATCGATCATGCGGTTGATGGCGTTCACGCCGCCCCCGCCCACGCCGACCACTTTGATAACAGCCAAGTAATTGTGTGGACTCGATTTAGTTGTCATTCCCGGAAACCTCCCAGCGTCGCCGCCACTCTACTCAGGCTTTCACAGGCGCTCAAAGGGCACCTCTACACCTCAAGTAGAGGTAGAGACTTCGCCTAATCGGAGTCGGGGCCCGCTTCCCGGCCGGTGGTCGGCTGCCCTACGGCGGGGCGTGACGGCGCAATGAGATCAATGGGGGCAGTGGGAAGTAGTTCGCCATCGAGTAAGAGCGCCGCCAAAGCCAAGCCCTTAGCTTCCATGTCGGTGAACGCCCCGAGACGCACTTCATGGTCCCCTATTGAGGCCCAGAGCTGGTCGAGGCGGGTTGAGAGCTCGGTTATGGCTCGCAGCTCCGGCGGCAAAGCTGTTGCGAATTCGATCGCCGCGACCAGCGCCCGAGTTGTTACCGGATCCCCCGGGGAGCCCACTGCTCCCGGTTTCAAGCTCGAGAGCACCGCTGCCAGGTCAGGCCCGGGCTCAGCGACAGTCCTGATAATAAAACCGTCATCGGAGAGCGTCACCCACGAGCCGCCCACGGCAGCGGCGGCTACTTCCACCCGCTCCACGATCTCCACCTCGACCCGATTGGGAAAGCGGCGGTGAACCTCGGCCGACTTGATCCACAGATCCGCTTCCAGGGCATCCTCGACCCTCCCGGTCCGGATAAGGATCAGCGGCCGCCCCACGTAGACCTCGGCTCCGGCCAGTATCTGGTCGACATCAGCTTCCACCGATCCGCTGATGCTCACCTCTGCGACCGAAAACACCGGCGACTGCGCGAACCAGAGCAGCGCCGCCGCGAGGGCGACGACAACCAGAAGCCTCAAGAGACGACGAAGCTGGGATCGAGCGCCAAACTCTCGTACCTGGGCGCGACGGCGCATTATGCGAGGATGGACGCGGACGCTCATTCGAAGACTCCGGCGAACTGTAGTTCCAGCTGCAAAGCGATCCCGGTCTTATCTTCCACCCGCCGCCGCACCTCTGAGACGAGTTCGTACACGTCTTGCGCTTTGGCTCCGGGGTCGGCCTCAAAGAAATTGGCGTGCTTCTTGGAGACGGCGGCGCCGCCCACCCGAAACCCCTTGAGGCCGAGCTCGTCGATAATCCGCCCTGCGGCGTCGCCCGGGGGGTTGCGAAAGACGCTCCCGGCATTGTGGGTCCCGCCAGGCTGATGAGCTCTCCGCCACTGAGTTATCTCCCGAAGCAGGCCTTCGCCGGCAGCCCTGCTGATCGGCTCGGTCCGGAAATCGGCGGAAAGCACGAGCTGGTCGGCAGTCAAACTGCTGCTGCGGTAGGACATGTCCAGGTCGGCCGCGGTTACTTCTCGGGACTCGGCGGCACTCAGATCGAACACCCTGGCCCGAATCAACCACTCGGCCGTTTCGCTACCGTGCCCGCCTGCGTTCATGCGCACTGCCCCGCCCACCGACCCGGGGATACCTACGAAGAATTCCAAACCACCCCGTTCCTGCTTTACCGATTCCCGGGCCAGCCGCGGTAGCGGAACCGCTGTAGCGGCGGAAACGACGCCATCGGCACCGAACTCTATGTTGGAGAACTCCGCTCCAAACCTGATCGCGAGACCCGGCCAGCCTGCATCGGAGATCACGAGATTGCTGCCTCTGCCAATGATCAGAACTTCGACCGGCTCCTCACCAAGAGCCAGGGCGATCCTCACCAGAGCGTTCTCATCCTTCAGCTCGAGGTAGAAACGGGCCGGACCTCCGAGCTTGTAAGTGGTGAGGGAGCCAAGAACAACGCCAGTCTCTATCAGTCCCTCTTCGGCCAATTCCGACAGCGTTTGACTCACCGCTCCCCCAGCTCCACCAGCTCGGTGGCAAGGCCGGTTATGTCGCCGGCTCCAAGCGTCAGCAGCAGGTCGCCGGGAGCGATGGTCGACGCCACCGCCGCGGCCAATTCTGAGCGGTGAGCGACGTAATGGACCTCTGTCCCGAAGGCCCTCACCGCATCCGCCACCAATGCTCCGGTGACCCCCGGGATCGGCGCCTCCCCGGCGGCATAGACGTCGGTGACCAGCACGAGGTCGGCGGTGGCCAGAGCCTCTCCGAAGGTCGCTCCGTGCTCGGCGGTGCGGCTGTAACGGTGCGGTTGAAACGCTGCCACCACCCGGCCGCTGTGCTGGCTGCGGGCCGCGGCAACGGTTGCGGCAATCTCGGTCGGATGATGGGCGTAGTCGTCGATAACATCCACGCCCCCGATGGTTCCCCTCACCTCGAACCGCCGCCGCAGGCCGGCGAAATCAGCCAGGCCGGCGGAGATCTCACCCGGATCGAATCCCAATTCGGCCAGCATCGCCACCACGCCGGCTGCATTGAGTGCCACATGGGCTCCGGGAGTCGGCACCCGAACTTCGCAATCGTGACCATGGCCCCTGAGTCGGAATCGGACTTCGGGACCCTGAGTCTGCACATCGCTCAGTACCCACTCAGAATCCGGGTCGGTCCCATAGGTGACGGCCCCAACTGTGTCGGCCAGAGCGCGGGAGCCGGGATCGTCGGCGCAGGCAACGACTGGCCCTCTGGTGCCTTCGGCCACTTCGACGAAAGCCGCGCTCAAAGCCTCGAAGCTGCCGTAGTGGTCAAGATGGTCGGCTTCGATGTTGGTAACCAGCAACGCCCGCAAGTTCAACCGCAGGAAGGTCCCGAAAGCCTCGTCGGCTTCGAGAATGAATAGGTCGCGCTCGCCGAGGTGGGCGCCGGTCCTCAGGGCGAGCATCCGTCCCCCAAGGAGAAAACTCGGATCACGCCCGGTGGCCTTGACGCCGGTCACAGCCAACGCGGTGCTCGTGGTTTTGCCGTGAGTGCCGGTGATCCCGATGGCAGGCATCTCGTCGGTTAGGGCAGCCAGAAGATCGGGACGACGCCACACCGGAATCCCCCGCTCCGCCGCGCTCACCACTTCAGGGTCCTTGTCGGGGATGGCCGAAGAAGCCACTACCAGTTGGGCAGCGCCCATAGCCTCGGGGCGATGTCCCGTCCAGACCTCCACCCCCAGATCGGCCAGCTCGGCAAACCCGGGACTTGGACGCAAGTCCGAGCCCGTCACAATGCGACCAGATTGGGCGAGAAGCTTGGCAAGGCCGCTCATACCCGATCCACCAACCCCGACAATGTGAATCCGAGAGGGGAGCTCAGCCACGCGCCACCTCGATCAACTGCCGGGCCACTTCTGCGGCCGCCCCCGGTCGTCCCAGGGCAGCGGCCGCCGCCGCTCGCCTTCGCAGCTCAGAGGGAGTGAGGATCTTCATGATCACTTCCGGCAGCATCGCCAGGTCGTGTTGATCAAGTAACTCCCCGGCCCCCGCCTCCACGAGAAACTCCGCGTTGGCCCCCTGATGTGCAGCGGGCCCCTGTAGCGGGACCAGCACCGAGGGGGTCCCGGTCGCCGCCAGCTCACTAACTGTGAGTGCGCCGGCTCGAGCTACCACGACATCGGCCGCAGCGTAGAAACGCTCCATACGGCTCTCGAACGCGATCACGACCCAGTCCTCGCGGTCCTCGCTCGCCTCGATCCACTCCCCGGCCTGATCCGGGCCGGCCAGATGGAGCAACTGAAACTCGGGGAAGCCGGCAAGCACTGCTGCCGCATGGTTGAGGGCGTCGGCGCCCTGGCTGCCGCCCATGATGCCGACAACCGGCCGGGATGGGTCAAGCCCGTATGCCGTTCTGGCGGTAGAGGCGCTCGGCACACGAGCGGCGAAGGCCTCCCGGATGGGGTTTCCCACCACTCTGGCGCCCGGCAGCCTGCTCACCGCCGCGGGAAAGCCGACGAGGATCCTTGTGGCAAAACGCGCTGCGAGCCGGTTGGCCAGCCCGGGAACAGCGTTCTGTTCGTGCAAAACTAATGGGATGCGAGCCCTGCGAGCGGCCAGAGCGGCCGGACCTGTTACATAGCCACCCATCGCCAGGACTGCCCGGATTTCCCGCTCCTTGATCACGCTCCGAAAGCGCTGCTGAGCCGAGGCGACCTGTCGAAGAAGCCGGATGTTATCCAAGGACACCCTCCGGCGCAGGCCCTGGATCTCAACCTGCACCAGATCAAAACCCGCCTCAGGCACCACCGAGGCCTCAAGACGGTCTCCGCCAAAGAAGATGATGTCTTCCGGCGCCGTGCCCTGGGCCACTAACTGCTCGGCAACGGCGAGTGCCGGGAAAACATGTCCTCCAGTGCCGGCGGCGGCGACGGCCAGTTTCATGATCCCCGCCCGGGTTGGGCCCGTCGGGCAATGTTGATGAGGATCCCGACCGCCGCCATCTCCACCAGCAAAGCGCTACCTCCAAAGGAGACAAACGGGAGCGGCAGGCCTGTTATCGGGAGGGTGGAGGTGACTCCTCCAATATTGACAATGGCCTGGATCGCCAGCCAGGTGACAATGCCGGCGGCAAGCATCCGGCCGAAGTCGTCGCGGGCGCGGATGGCCACCGCAACTCCGGCGAGCGAGAAGGCCGCCAGCAAGATCAAGACCGCCCCGGTGCCAATCAGGCCCGTCTCCTCCCCGATGATGGCGTATATGAAGTCGGTATGGGCATTGGGAAGGAACTCCCAGCGAGCTCGACTGGCGCCAAGCCCGACTCCGAAGACACCGCCTGTGCCCAAAGCAAACAGCGACTGGACCCCCTGGAAGCCGGTGCCGAGCGGGTCGCTGAATGGGTCAAGAAAACCGGTTATCCGTTCCCAGCGGTAATCGGCAGCCATTGCCAGCACCAGCGCCGCCATCCCTCCTCCGGCCGCGCTCACTGCCA
>JAUXLW010000084.1 GCA_030623545.1 Acidimicrobiia bacterium
CCAATGTCGCCGGTACGAGGCGCCCTCCCCACGGCCACCAGCACGGTGTCGACTTCCACCGACTCGTCCCCGAAGGGAACAACAACCGTGTCTCCCCGCCGTTCCGGCTCCCCCACCGTCACCCCCGTGCGGACCGTCAGCCCCCGTGCCTTCAACTGCCTCTCAAGAGCCCGAGCGGCCTGCGGCTCGGCTCCGGGGACGATCTGGTCCATCATCTCGAAAAGATGGACCTCGTTTCCGAGATCCACCAAAAGGGAAGCAAACTCGCAGCCGATGGCCCCGGCTCCGATGATGGCTACTCGCCCGGGGCTCGAGCTCCAGTCGAGAGCATGGTCTGAGCTGAGGATCTTGTCCCCGTCGAACTCATACCCGGGAATCGCCCTTGGCACGGAACCGGTGGCGATGATGACATTGGCTGCCTCCAACTCCTGCTGCCCTTCGGCAGTCTCGACCAGCACCTTGCCGGGACCGCTCAGGCGGCCGTAGCCGTCGATCACATCGACTTTGCGTTGCTTCAGCAAGCCGGCAAGGCCGCTGACCAACTGGTCTACAACCCGATCCTTACGGGCCAGGCCCTGGGCCCAGTCGAAGCTCGGAGATCCGACCTGCACTCCGAAATCGGCTGAATCTCGCACTGTTGTGAACACGCCGGCCGCCTCCAACCACGCCTTAGCGGGGATGCAGCCCCTGAGGAGACAGGTTCCACCGACACGGTCTTTCTCGACCATTGCCACACTGAGGCCGAAATTATGGGCGTAAAGGGCGGCGGAATAGCCCCCGGGCCCGCCCCCGATGATGACGACGTCGTACACGCGTAGTGCCTCCTACAACCCGTCGATCCTAGTGCCGTGCACTGTGCGACACTGTGCCGTCAGGAGTTCCCCAACTGTGGGCAGGGATAGGGTGAGGGGGTGAAAACTCGCTACCTGATAATCACCGCCTTGATCACCGCGCTGGTCATATTGGGTGCCGGCGCCTGGTGGCTGTATGTCCGGAGCGTGTGAGTGGCCTCCGAACTGACGCTGCCAATGCCGGACTTGTGGCTGCTCGCAAGTGGAAAGAGTGTTGTTGCCTTCGCTTCCCGCCATGCCGTAGACCTCAACGACGAGTTGGAGCTGGCGCCGGGACCGCCCCGGCCGGTGGCTGAGCTCAAAGCTGAGCCCGGGGCGGTGGTGGAGCCGTCCGCGCTCGACGATCTGACGGCTCTGGTCATAGGGGTTCAGCCGGCTTCTTCACTCAGCCCGGAATCGGACAACAACTTCTTGACAATTCTCCCCGAGGGAGACGTCCTGATTCTCCGGGTCTACCGGGAGAATCGGCCGGTGTTGGATGACGCCGAGTTCGAGGCACTACGGGCCGAAGCGGAAGCAGAGTTTCATTGAATCGAATCGAGCTCGGGACCGCAGACGGAGTGCGCCTCGAGGGACGCTGGGACGAGCCACCCGAGCCTCACAGCGCGCTCGTGTTCTGCCACCCCCATCCACAGCACGGCGGCACAATGACCTCACCCCTCATGCACAAAGTAACCAAAGGGCTTGTCGGCGACGGCTTCTCAGTGCTGCGGTTCAACTTCCGCGGAATCGGCGCTTCATCCGGCGAATGGGGTGGCGGCGAAGGCGAAGTGAATGACGTGGCGGCGGCAATGGAGCAAGCCGCAAGCCGGGGATTTCCGCTGGCCCTCGGCGGATGGTCTTTCGGGGCTGCTACGGCGCTGAGATGGCAAGCGCGCTCAGGCGACTCCACCCCGTACGCCGGCATTGCCCCGCCCGTGAATACCGAGTACATGCGATCACCGCCTCGATCACCCGAACTGGCTGAGGCCCGGCGACTCTTCATAATCGGCGACCGCGATCAGTTCATAACAGTTGAGGATCTCGAGTCGTATGCCCTCTCAATCGGGGCAACTGTGGATGTGATCAAGGGAAGCGACCATTTCTTCTATTTCCGAGAAGAGCGGGTGGCAGAGCTGATGGCCGGGTTCTTGCGGACTACTAACTGACGGGCTGAAATCCCCGATTGCGGGCTTCTGCCAGGGTGTCGGGCGCAATAGCCGACAACATGTTCCTTTCGGTGAGGGATTCGGCCTCAACCCGGGCTTCGAGGGTTGCGAACTGCGACTCGTCGTCGCAGTCGTAGACAATCATTTCATCGCGTACACCGACGAAACGGTTCTCCCCAAAGCGCAGCAGGCGTCCCATCCCTCTCCTTCTCTAGTGCCCCGACCAGCGACAGTGCACTAACTGGCGCCTTCGGCCCAGGTTCGCCAGTCTTCGCCCTCGGCCATGTCGGCCGGGTCCGGTTGCTCGGCGAGCAGGGTGCCGTCGTCTATCTCGTCTGAGTAGTCGATGTGCTCGATCAGCTCCTCGCCGTTCTCATCCCCGTCGGCGAATGTGAACCGGAAGTAGCCCATGCGCCGGTAAATGTGGGTTTCGCCTGG
This sequence comes from Acidimicrobiia bacterium, assembly GCA_030623545.1. GTDB lineage: Bacteria > Actinomycetota > Acidimicrobiia > Spongiisociales > SHLN01 > JAUXLW01. The sequence continues at coordinate 2,438 of JAUXLW010000084.1, forward strand.
AATCCAGGCCACAAGCACCGGCTCGTCTCCCAGCTCGCCCCGGGTGGAGACGATCCCGGGATATGCCAGCACCAATTCGCCGATTCCCTGCATAGTGATGTCGGCGCCGGTGCCTCCAAAAAAGGGCGCCGATACTTCCGCATCGAGAAGCTCACGGATGCCTTCGAGATCGCGGGCGTTGAAGAAGTCGACAAGTTCGTCGACCACCGCTTCTTCGGTGGAGTAATCAGTCATGGCCTCAGTCTACGTACCGGCTCACCGACCATGAGCTCGTAGGCGGGGGGAGGCTGAATGCTCAATCGGTGCCAGGGAATGGAGCTGGGCGCCAGCGAGAAGTAGACCGCCAGGAAGGCTTCCACCAGCCTGGTCCGCAGGTCAGATCCACGCCGGTTCACGGTATCCACCGAACACCTCCCGCAGGGTCTCGACAATTTCACCTTCCGTGGCCCGCACTCTGGCTGCTTCGACGATGAGCTCCATCAGGTTGGCGTCGCCTTCGGCCCCGGCCCGTAGGGCTTCCCGGGCTGCAGACACGGCGTCCTCATCACGATCGGCTCGCAACCCGGCCAGAGTGTGGCGCTGCTCCTCTTCGATTTCCGTACCGATTCGAAGGATGTTGATGTCCTCCTCATCTTCGCGGACGTAGCGATTCACGCCGACGATTCCTCGCTCGCCTGCCGTCACCTTCTTCTCGAACTCGTACGCGGAATCGGAAATCTGGCCCTGAAACCAGCCCTCTTCGATGCCGCGCAGGACTCCGGCCAGCATCGAACCGGATCCTTTGCGATCGATTGCCGCAAACAGCTCCTCGGCAGCAGCCTCCGCCTGGTCGGTGAGCTGCTCCACATACCACGATCCGCCCAGCGGGTCGACGGTGTCGGCCGTCCCGGTCTCTTCGGCGATGACCTGCTGGGTACGCAGCGCCAGCTCGGCGGCTTCCCTGGTCGGCAGGGCATAGACCTCGTCGAGCGCGTTGGTGTGCAGACTCTGGGTGCCCCCCATCACGGCGGCCAGGGCTTCGATGGCGATGCGGACCACGTTGTTGTATGGCTGCTGGGCGGTGAGGGAAACACCAGATGTCTGGGTGTGAAAGCGCAGCTTGAGCGATCGTTCATCCGTCGCCCCGTACCGCTCTCTCATCCAGCGAGCCCAAATGCGCCGGGCTGCCCGGTACTTAGCAATTTCCTCGAAGAAATCGATGTGGGCGTCGAAGAAGAACGAGAACCGGGGGACGAACGAGTCGACTTCCAGGCCCCGGTCGCGGCACGCCTCAACGTAGGCAAAGCCGTCGGCAAGCGTGAACGCCAGCTCTTGCACCGCCGTGGCACCCGCCTCACGAATGTGATACCCGCTGATCGAAATGGTATTCCACAGCGGTACCCGGTCTCGACAGAACTCGACTTGATCAACCAGCATTCGCAGGTGCGGCTTCGGCGGAAACAGCCATTCTTTCTGGGCGATGTACTCCTTGAGGATGTCATTTTGCAACGTGCCGGCCAGTCGATCCCAGGAAACACCCTGTTCTTCGGCAGACACGAGCAGGAATCCGAACAGAACTTGAGCCGGGCCATTGATCGTCATCGATACCGAAACCTCATCGAGCGGAATTCCGTCCATCAAGGCATTCATGTCATCTGCTGAATCGACCGCGACCCCACAGTGACCCACCTCACCTAGTGCTCGTGACGAGTCACTGTCGTATCCCATCAGGGTGGGCATGTCGAAAGCCACAGACAGTCCGCCCTGACCTTCGGCCAGCAAATGGCGAAAACGGGCGTTGGTCTTCTTGACTGAGGCGAACCCGGCGAACTGGCGCATGGTCCAGAGGCGCCCCCGATAGCCGGTCGCATGGATGCCCCGGGTATACGGGTATAGGCCCGGATAACCAATGCGCTCGGGCGGATCCCCCTCCGGGGGGAGACCGAGACCCGGCACCGGTTCACCCGACAGCGAGCTAAAATCTGACTGCCGCTCGGGCCCTTCGCCTGCGAGCTCTTCCCACCTGGCCCGGTCGCTCACCACTCTTCCCCTTCCACGGCGCTCCCCACGGCACCGATGCTGACCAGATAGGCTGCTTCGCCCGCTAACACCAGTCGGACATCATCGGGGGAGTACCCGGCCGGCCGGCCAATCTGGTCGAGGATGAACCGGGCGGCGTCGTCCGAATTTCCCACTCGCACCGGCTCGAGCTTCCCGGCGCCCCGGGGGGAGATCCCCTGTAGATACACCACCTCCCACTCGAGGATCCGGCGGATGTCTTCCCGACCGAGCCGGCCGTATTCCCCAACCTGTTGCTCGACGAATTCGACGGCATCGTCGAGCACATAGGTGAGTTGCTCGGGCACCGAGCGCTGCATCGCCTCTTGCCACACAAGGGCTGCTGCCAGACCGAAGAGAAGCGCCACGAGGAGTGCTCCCAGAAGCAAAGGGCTCATGTCCATCATGCTACCGGCACCCTCTGAACCAGGAGCTCGGGACGAAATCGCCCAAATAAACTCGAGCGGCCCCTATTCTCTGCGGCCGTGGCCACCAGTACGAATTCGGGAGTGAATTGGAAGGCCCTCGCCATCGGGACTGGCGGGGTACTCGCCACCGCGGGCTTGATCTGGTTGGTCGTCAGCGGAGTTGAGACCGGGAGGGGCGAGCGACCCGATGCCCCGGCCGGGGTCGAGACTTTCACCGCTATCAATGCCCAGCACATCGACGGGGCCATCGACTACGGAACCACCGACCCTCCCCCCGGCGGCAATCACAACACGCAATGGCATGCTTGCGGCTTCTACGACAACGAGATCCGGACCGAGAACGCCGTGCACTCGATGGAGCACGGTGTGGTCTGGATTACCTACCGGGCCGGCTTGTCCGACGATGAAACCAGCATCCTCGAGAGCCTCGGCCGCCGCTCCGAGACCATCGTCAGCCTCTTCCCGGGCCAGAGCGCGCCCGTCATCGCCACCGCGTGGGGCAATCAGCTCAAGCTGCAAAGCGCCACCGACGATCGGCTCGACCAGTTCCACGGTGCGTTCCGCGATGCCCCCTCGGCCCCCGAGCCCCTGGCCAGCTGCGCCAACGGGATCGTTACCTAAGAATCCGCCAGATTGGCCAACAGCGCCTCGACCGGTTCGACGCCGAGCCTGCCGGAGATCCGGGTAAGCACAACTCCATCCCCATCCAATACCACCCAGTAGGGGAAACCGCTGAGGCCGTACGCCCTGGCAACGTCAAAGCCCGCCGTGTCCACCAGCACTGGTAACTGCCAGCCGGCTTCGAGAAGCCAGTCGGACGGCGGATAGTTGGGGCGGGTGGATTGGGTGGCCGTCGCCACCGAGTACAACTCCACCCCGGCGGGCACCTCGAGGGCACTGAAGTAGGGTGCCAGCTCCTCCACCTCCGCCCGGCAGTGGTCACACCAATGTGCCAAGAAGACAATGACCTTGGCGGTGCCGTCATGGCTGATCGTCACCGGTTTTCCGGTGAAACCGGGACCGGTCACCTCGGGGGCGACTGTTCCGACAGCCGGATCAGGCCCGGACTTCAATTCGGGCAGGGCCGCCCCGCTGATCTCCACCGAGTCTGCAACCTCTATCAGAGTGGTGGTCGGCAAACCGTCGCTCACGGGCCCATCGCCGCCACAGGCGGCCAGGCCCAGCGTCAGCAAC
>JAUXLW010000232.1 GCA_030623545.1 Acidimicrobiia bacterium
GACGGTGTTGAAGATCGGCACACCGTCAAGGTGGGTACCGCCCTTACCGGGCGTCACCCCTGCCACCAGATTGGTGCCGTAATCGCGGTTGCGAAACCCGTGGAACTGGCCCTCCTTGCCGGTGAGGCCCTGGACTAGCAGCCTGGTCCCTTCGTCAATGAGAATCGCCATCAGTGGGTGCCCGCCAGCTGTACTGCCCGCTCGGCGGCTTCTCGCATAGTGCTCGCCGGGATCAACTTCTCATGCCTTGACTCGGCGAGGAGCGCCCGGCCTGCATCAGCGTTGGTGCCGTCCAGTCTGACGACGATCGGCCACGGGAGCTCCAACCGGTCCAGCGCCTCGATGATCCCCTGGGCGACAAGGTCACACCGGGTAATGCCACCAAAGATGTTGATGAGCACAGACTTGACGGTTTCGTCATGAGTGAGCACTTCAAGGGCATTCAAAATGGTGTCGGCCCCGGCACCACCGCCCACGTCGAGGAAGTTGGAGGCACTCCCACCGACGAGGTCGACGATGTCGAGCGTGCTCATGACCAGTCCGGCGCCGTTGCCGATTATCCCAACGCTGCCTTCGAGTTTGATGAAGTTGAGATCGCGCTCCTTGGCTTTGGCCTCGATCGGGTCACGGTGGAAGGCGGCTTCGAACTCGCCGAAGTCGGGGTGGCGAAAGAACGCATTGGAGTCGAGCGTCACTTTGGAGTCGAGTGCCACGATCTCGCCGGAGCCGGTGAGGATGAGCGGATTGACCTCGACCAGGTCACAGTCGAGAGAGACAAAGGCCTCATACAGCTTCTTGAGGGCGGCCGTGGCTGCTCGAGCAGCGGTGGGCTCCAGCTTGCCTCGGTAAACGAGCTCCCGCGCCTGCCAATCGGTGAGCCCCACTACCGGATCGATGTGCAGCTTCACCACCGCCTCGGGATCCGACTCGGCCACGCCTTCGATGTCGACACCTCCCTGGGCACTCACAATGGCGAGATGCTTCTTGGCGGAACGGTCGAGCGTAAAGCTGACGTAGTACTCGGCGGCAATGTCCGAGGCTTGTTCCACCCAGACCGAATGAACTGTGTGACCCTTGATGTCCATGCCGAGGATCTGCCCGGCGGCCTCTTCGGCTGCTCGGGGTGAGTCGGCGACTTTGATGCCGCCCGCTTTTCCGCGACCGCCAACCTGCACTTGAGCCTTGACTACGACGGTGCCGCCGATGGCGTCGGCGGCAGTGCGGGCCTCGGTCGGCGAGATGGCGAGACGACCATCCGGGACGGGCACGCCGACCCTGGCGAAAAGGGATTTGCCCTGATACTCAAAGAGGTCCACTACTCAGGCCTCTGGAATGTGTTCGTTGACCCAGTCCACGATGTCCGAGAGCGGAGCCCCGGGGGTGAAGATGGCGGCCAGGCCGGCTTGCTCGAGCAGCTCGATGTCCTCCTCAGGGACGATGCCTCCCCCGAAAACGATCACATCGTCGGCGCCCCGGGCGCGCAATCCTTCAACAACCTTGGGAAACAGTGTCATGTGAGCTCCCGACAAGACCGACAATCCGACGCCACCAACGTCCTCCTGAATGGCAGTTTCGACAATCTGCTCCGGAGTCTGGTGAAGGCCCGAGTAGATAACCTCCACCCCTCCATCTCGAAGCGCTCGGGCTATCACCTTGGCGCCACGGTCGTGACCGTCCAGGCCCGGCTTGGCAATGAGGACTCTTCGCGGCATGCACCGAGGTTAGCGGCCGCCGCGAAGGCTCCTCCAGCTTCAATGCCTCTCTTTGCATCACACCCACCCTGCCGTGGCTCAAGGCCGTCACATCGTCAAGCCTGTTGGCCACAGCACCCTTCGCCGTGGTGGTTTGGGTTAGAACAGCTCGGGGCACCAGGGCTCGATATGCCATCCGAACATGTCATCTGCCATGCGAACGGCTTCATCTGAGCCTGTGATGAGTCCGGCCCTGGCAAGCTCACTTGGCCGCGTACCTCCGAGATATATGGCTCCCAGCTCGCGAACGTCCAACGCCAGGTCAGATGGCTCGTTCGTGCGAGCCGACGCTGCTTGGGAGGGCCCTGCCTCCAGACTGTACCGGCCTGCGGAGTCTCCGAAGCCATCAGAAACCTCCATCACGAGCCGTCCCGGCACTCGATATTGTCGAGCCTCCAAAGCTCCCGGAAGATCGAGCAGTCGAACCCAAACGCCATCGGATGGCCGCGTATGCACCCGACGCCCATCGGCAACAATCCATCGGAGCGAAGCCGATGGATCGGTGTTCCAGCCTTCAAGCTCTCTTACGAGATCAATGCCGACGAGGTACCTCCACAGAGCGTCCTCAGCTTCCGGCGACGTCGCGATGAGCTCGCCAAACTCCACGGTCCCGCTGGGAAGGCCGTCTTCGAACCGGAGCTGCTGTCTGTAGTTTACGTAGCCTCCGACTCCGGACGAGTCCTCGTAGACGACCCACCGTTTTGCCGTACGCCCGGAGCGGTGATGTTCCGGGTCGTAGAAATGTTCCTCGTCCCACCGCACCGGGGAGCGCGTGAGGAAGCCGGGCCGCTCGGGCCGTACGCGCTCATAGACGTCGGGAAGGATCTTGCGGGCCTCTTCCACATCGACGAGGCGCACAAGCCCTTGCGCCGCCGCCTCGTGCGCAAACGAGATGGAAGCCCGCTCGACCTTCATTTCGTAGGTATGGGCGGCGATGCCGTAGCCGAACCGGCCGTAAATGGCACTTTCCGTTGCCCACAACGCCGCCGCCAGCTCGCCGCGAGCGGAGGCCTCGCTCAGGTGAAACTCCATCATCGCGGTGAGCACCCCCTGCCTTCGGTGGGTCGGCTTCACTGTGATCACTGTGGTCCCTCCACACGGAATGAGCCCGCCCGGGACTGTCATATCGAAGCTGAACGCCCCGCCGGTGCCGACCAGCTCGTCATCCTCGAACGCGGCGAAGAGGCGATCAAGTTCGAACAGCTTCTTGAAGCTCTCCAGATCTTCAGGCTTGGGATCAAACCCGAAACTGTGGCCCATGACCGCTCGGAATTCGTCAATGTCTGACTCTCGTATAACGCGAACGTCCATGCCGACC
>JAUXLW010000115.1 GCA_030623545.1 Acidimicrobiia bacterium
AGTGAGCGACTTGCCTGCACCGGTCGGCATGATTCCGATGCAATCCCTTCCCGCCACCACCGCTTCGATGATCTCGCGTTGTCCACGGCGAAAACCGGAGAAGCCGAATGTGGTAGTCAGAGCTTCATCGATGGCGGCTGATTGCAGCGAGGTCAACAGGGTGCCGAGCTCGGAAAGTCGTGTGACGAGTTTCGGCGAGAACGCATCCGGAGTCTGGCGCCATTGTTGTCGAAGATCGCTCAGATGGCCGGCAGCTCCGACGTGGTCGCGAGCAGCAATGCGATCGCCCAGGACGGTGATGGCGTCGTCGATTCCAGCGCTGTTGTCGTCCATCGAGCGATGACGGTACTCGACGAGTGTTGCGGTCTCATGCATGCCGGCAGTGTGGTCGGCCTGTGTGACAAATACCCATCACGTCACCAGGCAAGCGCTTGCGCGAAGGACCCCAAGGAGGCCCTGCTTCTCAGCTATCTCTTACGCCTGTGTCTGAGCCATCACCGGCATTTGAAAAGCGACGCTGCCCCGCGGTTCCGGGTCGATCCAGACCGTCCCGCTGTGGGTCTCGATGATGCTTCGAACAATTGCCAAACCCAGGCCGGCCCCTCCTTCCGATCGGGAACGGGCCGGGTCGCCTTTGGTGAACTCATCAAGAGCCGATTGTCGGAATGCCGGGGCGAACCCTGGCCCCTCATCGATCACTCGCAACGTTGTCGTGTTGCCACCGTTGCTCAGAACTACTCGCACAGTCGAGCCGGCGGGGGAGTAGCGCAAGGCATTGTCAAGCAGATTGCGGATGGCACGGCCCAGCTCATGCGGGGCCCCGTTGACATTGATGGCATCGGACGCCTCCACTTTCACGCGAATTCCGGCCCTGGCAGCCATGGGGGCCACCGCCTCCACCGCTTCGTCCGCCAGCTCCACCAGATCCACCGGCATGGGTTCGAACTCGACCGCACCGGATTCGAGCCGAGCCAGCAGAAACAAATCGTCAACCAGTTCCGACATCGCCTTGACATCCTGATCGATGCTTGCCAGGTAGCGGTCCGGATCTTCAGCTACCCCGTCCTGCAGGGCCTCCACGGCAGCCCGAATTGCTGTCAGGGGCGTTCGCAGGTCGTGGCTCAGTGACGCCAGCAGACGCTCGCGGGCATCTTCGGCTTCGGCCTTGGCCGCTTCGGTGGAAGCCAGCTGGTCGATCATCGAATCCAGCGCCCCGGCGACTTGTCCCAGCTCGTCTGGTCGGTCGATCCCGGTGCGGACCGTGCGATCGCCGGTCGAAAGTCTCTCGGCCGTATCACTGAGCGATTGCAGATCAGCCTCCAGGTGCTCGCTCAACGCCCGTGACAGGACCACAGCCAACCCAACGCCCAGACCCAGAGCTGCCACAAAGACCCTCAAGTCGTGCGATGACAGGAACATGAACCAGGCGGATGCCATAACTGTGGCCGCCGCCACGCCAACGGCGATTAGCGACGGGGCTGCCACCGCGTGGCGGACACTTGTCAGTCGCCGCAGGGATGGAGGCAACAGTTTGGCTAAGAGGACCGTCACCGCCGCGGCGCCCCCGAAGAGCAAGATGAACGTGAAGCGCTCGGAGCTGGTGGGCTGCATGGAAACCTCGGTCGACAGCAGAACAAACAGGACCAGGGCTCCGGCGGGCACGAGGATCTTCATGAGCTGATCTTCACGAGGTGAACCTGTAACCGACGCCCCACACGGTCTGGATCCAGCGCTCCGGTTCGTCGCCGAGTTTGTTCCGGAGTCGGCGAACGTGGACCGTCACCGTCGCCGGGTCTTGCCATTCGGCGGAGGAGTCCCACACCTGATCGAGGAGCTGCGAGCGGGAGAACACCTGTCCCGGATTGGCCGCAAGGAAAAGGAGCAGGTCGAACTCACGACGGGTCAGGTCACGCTGGGATCCGGCTACCTCGACGTTGCGTGAGCGGGGGTCGACTACCAGTTCACCGATCTGGATCGGGGAGTCGGTCGTGGCTGCCGATCGACGCAGAACACTCCGGACGCGGGCCGAAAGCTCGCGAGGGGAAAATGGCTTGACCACGTAGTCGTCTGCGCCCAGGTCAAGCCCGCGAACCCTCTCAGATTCCTCTCCGTTGGCCGTGAGCAGAATGACCGGGACCTCGCCGCGGCGCCTCACTTCCGACAGAACATCGAGCCCGTTGACGTGCGGGAGCATCACATCAAGCACAACCAGGTCGGGAGGATTGTTTTCAAACTCCAGGAGAGCTGCTGCGCCGTCGGCGGCGGAGCGAACATTGAGGCCATCTCGTTCCAGGTAGCGGGTGACGACCTCGCGTACCATCGGCTCATCGTCCACTACCAACACGTCGTGCTTTGTTGTTTCAGCGCTCATGTTCCGACTCCCCGGACTGGTAACGAGCCTTATGGGCACTTGGTTCCCCGGATGGACGATGGGCGCCGGCTCGCTGGATCGTTTCGCTCGGGTGCTTCCCTTGAGAGGCAAGGTGAGAAATGCGGTGCTCGTTGTTGCGGCGGACGGCCAACACCACGTGTTGCCGGGCCGCTCGGTTACCCTTCCCCGTCGTGATTCTCGCCCGTGACCTCACCATTGAAGCCGGCATCCGCACCCTTGTGACGGGAGCCTCGTTGAACCTGCAGCCGGGAGACAAAGTGGGCCTCGTGGGGCGCAATGGTGCCGGCAAGACCACTCTCATGCGCACCCTGGCCGGGGAATTGAAACCGGCTTCAGGACATTTGGCGATTTCGGGTGTACTCGGGTATCTATCGCAAGAATCGGCGTTGCCTGAGCTCGCACACCCTGAGCTCAGCGCACTCGATCGGGTGTTGACCGCCCGCGACCTCGGCGGGCTGCTGGTGCAGATTGAGGAGACTCGGCTCAAAATGGAGATCGAGGATGGGGAGGCACGTGACAGGTTGATCAAGCGCTTCGATCGGCTCCACACTGAGTTTGAATCCCGCGGTGGCTACGTAGCTATCGCTGAAGCGAAGAAGTTTGCCGCCTCGGTGGGAATCGCCTCAGACGAGCTCGATCAACCGGTGCAGACGATGTCGGGGGGACAGCGGCGCCGGGTCGAGCTGGCTCGGGTGCTGTTCGCCGAAACCGACACCTTGCTGCTCGATGAGCCCACCAACCATCTCGACCTCGACGCTAAGGGATGGCTGATGGAGTTCCTTACTGGATACCAGGGCGGCCTGCTTGTGGTGAGCCACGACCTGGGTTTGCTCGACTCCTCGATTACTTCGGTTCTGGCCCTGGACGACGGGCGGGTCGAGCCGTTTCGTGGCAACTACAGCTACTACCTGGCAGAACGTGACCGGCGCCGGGAGCAGCGAATTCGGGAGCGCAAACACCAGGACGAGAAGATCGCCCGCCTCGAAGAAGGCATCAGGCGCTTCAAGGGAACTACCGAGAAGATGGCCAAGCGGGCCCGCTCCTGGGAGACCCGGGTTGAACGCATGAAGAGCGAACTGACCGAAGTCTCCAAGCTTGGCAAGAACGTGGCCGTTCGCTTCCCGATGCCCCAGCAGCCGGGACGTATTCCCCTTGAAGCAACCGGGCTTGGCAAGGCGTTTGACGAGAACGTGGTGTTCCTCGATGTCGACGTGGTGGTGGAACGGAGTGAACGGTTGCTGATCATCGGTCTCAACGGCGCCGGCAAGACCACTCTTCTGCGCATCCTCGCCGGCGTCGAGACCGCCGACCTTGGCGAGGTCACAGTCGGCCACAAGGCTCAGCTCGGCTACTACGCCCAGGAGCACGAGCAAATCAAGCGGGGCGTGACGGTTTTCGATCACGCCCGCCAGGTTTCCGAGGAGCCCGACCAGGTGTTGCGATCGGTCCTCGGCCACTTCTTGCTGGCCGACAAGGTCGACCAGGACGCTGGCACTCTTTCTGGAGGTGAGAAGACCAAGCTGGCTCTGTGCCAGCTGGTGCTGTCAGGACCCAACGTGATGCTGTTGGACGAGCCCACCAACAACCTCGATCCCCAGGCCAAGGAGGCTTTGCTGCAGGCGCTGCGGCTCTATCCGGGCACCATGGTGCTGGTGAGCCACGACACCGACTTCGTTGCCGGCCTGGAGCCTGACCGGGCCATCCTCATGCCCGAGGGCAACTCGGCTTACTTTGACCGGCAGATGCTCGAGTTGGTGGCGCTGTCCTAATGAATCGACGCCAGGTAGCGGTGCACCAGCTGGATGGCCGTCGAGCCTTCTCCCACGGCTCCCGCCACCCGGCGAATGGAGCCGTGGCGGACGTCGCCGGTTGCGAAGATCCCCGGGCTCGAGGTCTCTAGATGAAACGGGTGGCGCTCCAGCGGCCATCCTTCGGGGAGCTGGTTGTCGACGAGTAGGTCGGGCCCGGTGAGGATGTAGCCGTGGTCGTCGCTGGCGACGATGCCCTCGAGCCACGGGTGCTCGGGCTCGGCTCCGATGAATATGAAGAGGAAAGAGGCGGGAACCGTCTCGGTTGCCCCGGTCTCGATGTTTTCGAAGACCAGCTCCTCCAGATGGTCCTGGCCAACCGCTTCGATCACGTGGGTGTGGGGGACCACGTTGATGTTGGGGGTCGCCTCGATCTGTTCGATCAGGTACTCGCTCATGTGCGCCGCCAGGCTCTCTCCCCGGACCAGAATCGTTACCTGGGAAGCGAACTTCGAGAAGTGCTTGGCACCCTGGCCGGCCGAGTTGGCAGAGCCGACCACGTAGACATGCTGTCCCTCGGCGGCCAGGGCTTCAGTCGTGGCTGCTCCGTAATACACGCCCGCTCCGGTGAGCCGATTGAGGCCCTGAGTCGGGAGGTGCTTGTAGCTCACCCCGGTGGCGATGATCACGGCCCGGGAGGTGATCGCGCTGCCGTCGGACAGTTGCAGCTCCTTGTACCCGCCTGCGGTGCTCAGGGCGGTTACTGCCACGGGGCTGAGGACCTCAGCCCCGAGACGCTTGGCCTGGGTCAAGGCTCGCTGAGCGAGCTCGGCGCCACTTACCCCGGTGGGAAAACCGAGGTAGTTCTCGATTTTGCTGCTAGTTCCCGCCTGGCCACCCGGCGCCTCCCGCTCAATGAGCACCGTGGACAGGCCCTCCGAGGCGCCATATACCGCGGCGGCCCGGCCGGCGGGGCCGGCGCCAACGATGGCCACGTCGTAGTAGCGCCTATCAGCGTGGA
>JAUXLW010000173.1 GCA_030623545.1 Acidimicrobiia bacterium
CACTGTGTCATCGTGTTCGCTCGCTCAAAGCCATCTCGGTGATGACCGGCCGTCGAGATACGTGACATGCATTGCCGACCGGCCTCCTGGTGGCGGCTCGGTAGGCTTCTCGCATGCCGAAGGACCTCGACAACACCGCATTGATTGTGATCGACGTGCAACAGGGATTCGACGACCCGGCGTGGGGAAACCGCAACAATCCCGAATCTGAGGCCAACGTGGCCCGCCTCATCGAGGCCTGGCAACGGCACAAGCGACCTCTGGTTTTCGTGAGACACGACTCTGTGCTGGAAACATCGCCTCTCCGCCCCGGTCAGCCCGGCAACGATTTCAAGCCAGAGGTGAAAGGAGAGCCCGACCTCCTGGTCACCAAGAATGTCAATTCGGCATTCTTCGGTGAGCCGGACCTTCACGCATGGCTGCAAGAGAGGGACATCGACACGATCGTTATCTGTGGTATCCAGACCAACTACTGCTGCGAGTCAACCGCCCGAATGGCGGGCAATCTCGGATACGAGACCTTATTCGTACTCGACGCCACACACACATACGACTTGACGGCCGCTGATGGGAGCGAGATAACCGCAGATGAGCTGGCGCGGGTTACGGCCGCCAACTTGCAGGGCGAATTCGCCGACGTGGTGACGACCGGGGATCTCGCGTAGCGCCGGACTAAATTACCCGCAGCTCGGGCCGTTGGTTTCCCGCCGCGAAGCGATCGGCCGAAAACGCACTCAGATCCATGATCGGCTCGGTGTCGGTTGCCAGGTTGGCCAGATACTCACCAACCACCGGCCCCTGCATGAAGCCGTGCCCCGAGAACCCGGTCGCATAGAACAAGCCCTCCGGCTCCGATGCCCGTCCGAGAACGGCGTTGTGATCCGGGGTGACGGCGTAGAAGCCTGACCAGCCGGGCCGCACACCGGTCTCAGCCAGGAACGGCAGACGATGCACGGCAGCGGGCGCCAGATCCTCCATGGCGGTCTCCCGGCCGGCGATGACCAGCCCGTTTCCTTCCCGGTGAAAGTAGAACCCGGTGGAGTAGTCCACCGTCAGGGGCAGCCGGTGGGGGAGAGGATCGCCCGGCTCTGACAGAAAGACGAAACGCTGCTCGGGGGTTACCGGAAGCTCGATCCCTAAAGGCACCAGAAGGTCGTTTGTCCAGATGCCACCAGCACAGATGAGTTTCGAAGTGCTAACGACTCCTCGAGAAGTGACCACGCCGCTCACCCGGCTCGCCGCCACATCTATGGCGTGCACCTCACAATCCTCCACGATGGTGGCGCCGAGGTTGCGAGCTGCCATCGCGTAGCCCTGGACCGCCGCCGCCGGAGTGGCGTATCCGTCTGTGGGGCTAAAGGTGCCTCCGGCGACGTCTTCGACATTCAGGCCGGGGACGATATCGAGGGCCTCGGCCGGCGAGACCATGCGGACGTCCACACCGTGGTCCTTTTGGAGAGCAACCGACTCCTCAAAAGAGCCCAGCTGATCCTCCTTGAGCAGGAACAGATAACCCCACTGTTTGAGGTCGATATCGGCTCCAGGTTCCTCATCGAACCGCTCGAACCGCCGAATTGCCTCGACCATGATCTTGATGTTGAGCTCGTCCGAAAACTGGGCTCGAAAGCCTCCGGCGGCTTTGGAGGTGGATCCTGAGGAGAGAAGATCTCGCTCCAGAAGCGTGGCCGGCACCCCGGATCGCGCCAGGTAGTAGAGGGCGCTGGTTCCGGTCATTCCTCCACCGACGATGACAACGTCGGCCGACGATGGGAGCTCAGCCACGATCCAATACTGGTCGGTTAGTGGCGCAGGGCGGCGGCAAAGATCCCCGGCAAGTGCCTGAACCCGGGATCGACCGCGAATCTGGTTAGACGCTCTCCCGCCTTGTCCGCCCGCCCATGAGTCACAAACCAGGGAGGCTTGGGAGAGAGGTGGAACTGTCCTTTGATCAGTGTGCGGGGGAAGGGGAAGAAGGGAGCTCGGACGACGGTCTTCTCAGGCCGGTCAAACATGAGGGCGTTGTGCACCGCTCCGAGGCCACTGCCAACGTCGGCCAGCGAATGCCCCGGATAGGCGCCCCAGGCTGCCGTGGGGAGCAGGTAGGCGGCACCGGTCCAGGCGTTGACTCCGACGCTTCCATATTCGAGATCGGCAATAGCGTCTTCTAATGCGGGCCCCAGCTCGCGAATGGTGAGCGGGTGAATCAGCAGCTGTGCCCCCAGAGTGCCCGCCAATCGCTCATTGGCGAAGCGAACCGCTTCACGCAGGAAGGTGGGGGCGTCGGGCGCAGGCAGATTGGTGGTGGCGTAGACGCTGCCGAAGAATTCAGTCGTGAAGCAGTAGTCGTCGTCTCCGGTGGCGTCCACATTGGTTATCAAAGTTCGGGGGACCGGTCCCTCGTCGAAGACCTCCGCCGCCGGGTATTTGGCTAGAGCATCGGCCTGGCGCTGGTCGGCACCCGGGTAGTAAGCAGTGCGGTTGGGGGTGGCACGGATCGTCTCTCGTAGACCGTCGAGCAGCCTGGCCGACCCGCTCCAACCCTCTGGCAAGACCAACACTTGTGAAGCAATGCAGTTAAACCCACCGTTGTGGAACTTCTGGGTAGCCAGATGCTCGGCCTGATAGGCGATATCTCTGTCCGACCAGGGGCCCGGCACGACAATCGTGGGGCTGACACCACCCAACTCGCTGGTGATGCTCTTAGTGAGGATCGGTTCATTCCGCGCCTTGCGGTCGGCACCCATCTCACCGGATCCAAAGACAATGGCGTCATGAGTTCGAGTGGTTCCCGTCACATGGATCGCGTCCACCAGGTCGTGCTCGGTCAGGTATTGGCCTACGTCGGTTCCACCATAAGCAAACCGGACAAAGCCGTCTCGGATTAGCTCGGAAGCAATCTTCTCGAATACGGGCCCCAGGTAATCATTGACGGGATTCATCTTGACGATCACTACCTGGCCCTCAATGAACATCTTCGAAAGGAGATCGAGCAGGGGGATAGAGGAGACGTTCCCCGCTCCGAGAATCACCCCTACGACACCTTCTGGTTCCGGTTGCTTGTAGAAGGAGGCCACATGGGTACGAAGGTCGGCCACCGTCACCTCCGGCTGCATCCACACCTCGGCGGTGTACCCGTTGAGAAGCAAACGGTCGTAGATGGTCTGCGGAAAAACATCGACGACGACCTGTCCGCCTCCCCGAGTTCGAACCTCCGCTCCCTGGAGAGAATCCTTGCCTTCAGCCAGTGCCTGCAGGGTGGCGCTCATGGCGTTGATGCTCGCCAGGACCGCATACGGCCCCGAAATCCATTCCTCACCGGCCCACTCTGACTCCGGTGGGATTCCTTTGCCTGCCACTGCCTTTGCAACCCATTCGGCGGCATGCTGCCCGATGAGGCGGCGCATGGAAGCGAGGTATTCGAGCTTGCGAAGAATGGGCAGCCGCGCCCATGAGCGCCGGTTGCCCGCCAGCACTGTCAGCTCTTGATCGATCGCGTCTCTATCCAACCAGCGTCCGTAGAGGTTGGATCGAGTGTAGGTGGCCGGCTTCTAGTCCAGTACCACCCGCCATACGTTCGCGAGCTGAGCCAGTCTATTCGCGACGAAACTGATCTTCGACCAGGGCGAGCCTGCGACCGAGCTCGTCCAGGTCGGCCGGGACGAAACCGGGTGTTGAGAGCCTCCCGCGGCCTCGCGACCCGTAGGCCAACCGTGCTGCTAACGCCCATTGGACTGTGAAGAGGACCCCGACAGCGCCGGAGAGGATGATTCCCAGGGCTGCCAAGATGCTCATAAGGCTTTAGTCGGACGAGGTGGCGAAGACCTTGAGGAGGGTCTCCCGATCGGTTGAAACGCTTGCACTACTCTGGCTTCCATGGACATCACCCCCAGCCTGCGCAGCGCGGCGCTGCATGAAAAGCTCCTTGCCTTCATGGGCGAGCACATATACACCAACGAGCAAAGCTTCGAGGAGGAGATAGCTGCTTCAGGAGATCCTCTTCACATCCCGCCGTTGCTCGATGAGCTCAAAAAGAAAGCTCAGGCGGAGAAATTGTGGAACCTTTTCCTGCCAGACCCCCGTTGGGGGCCGGGTCTGAGCAACGTCGAATACGCCCCGCTGGCCGAAGTCATGGGAGCGGTGTGGTGGTCATCCGAGGTCTTCAACTGCTC
>JAUXLW010000248.1 GCA_030623545.1 Acidimicrobiia bacterium
ACAGCAGGAATGCCGCCAGCTCGCCAGATGGGAGATTGTTGCTTTCACGTGGCCTTGCAGCCGACGGTGCCTAACAACTAGTTGCTAGCACGGTGCCTGACCCCGGTCACCGTTGGGAGGTGACCGGCTAGTCGCGCTCGTAGATGGAGGACAGCGACCGGGTGGCCTGGTCACGTAGCTCTTGCTCGTCAACGCCAGAACGCTCCATGGCACCCTCCTCAGGCGCGGCCGAGGTGGCTGCTATCAGCTGGCTGGCGACACCCGCCTCCTCGAGAAGCGCCGCCGGCTCGATCCCCGCCGCCTCAGCGAGAACCTGCGAACCAACTTCGTCGATGTTGACGATTCTCGGCTCGGGCTCAATGTCCTCACCGGAGTTGTTTCGAACAACCACTGCCTGCAATTCTTCGAGGTCTCCGGTGTGATGACTGATAACGACCAACTCACCGCTCAGCAGTCGCAAGATCGACCCCGGGGGAAAGATCCCCATGAGGGAGATGAATGATCTGACGATGTCGGGGTCGAAGGCACCACCGGCACCCTGGAGAAGAAGCTGGAGCGCCCGATGCGGAGTTTCTGCGCGGCGGTATGCCCGGCGGGTGGTGATGGCATCGTAGACGTCGGAGACGGCCACCAGGCGACTGAAGAGGTGAGGCTGGGGGGAAGCAGACAGTCGTGGATAGCCGAGGCCATCGAATCGGGCGTGGTGTTCGAGGGCGATCGTGGAAGCGATCTCATGCCCCGGTCCCCCGGCCGCCAGAATCGCCTGGGCCCCTTCTTGAGGATGCAGAGTGATCTCCTTCCATTGCTCCCGGTCGAGCCGGCCCGGATAGTTGAGGATCTGTTGCGAGACCGCCACCTTGCCGATGTCGTGAAGAAGAGCTCCGGCACCAATGGGGATGAGGTCCTTCCGGGTGAGTCCGAAATAGTGGCCGGTGGCCACCGCCATCAAGCAGGTGTTGACGGAGTGGTAGAAGGTGTATTCGTCATGACTCTTGACCGTTGACAGTAGGAGGGAGGCACCCGATGAGCTCATCGCCTGCTCGATCAGATCCTCCACCGCTTCCATAACCGGGCTCATTTCGAAGGTTCCTTCGCGGGCGACCCGGTGATCGAGATTTCGAAGCGTGCCGACCATGCCGGTATAGGAGAACCGAAGGTCTGAGAACGCCGAGTCATCCTCCCCGTGAGTGAGGTGACTCTCGTTGAGTCGAATCGAGCCTCCCGGCTCAAAGTCCGTGACCAGCCCTGCCACGAAGCTCGCCAGCGCCACATAATCCTTGGCATCGGTGGGACCGACCAGGGTGATGGATTCAATTTCCCGGCCGCTCAAGTCCTGATAAAGGTTGGCAAACATCAGCGAGGTGTACGCCAGCAAGGTGCCGTTCAGAAAGAAGGCGTATCCCTTCAGAGCCACCACTACCTCTGAGCCGTCCGCCAGGTTCTCGGCCGCCGCCCTTCCCCGCTTGAAGGATGCCTGGCAGTTGGGATGCTCGAGCGGGTAAAGCGATAGCTGACTAACCGCGGCCCGCAAACCCTTGAGGAAGTCCTGAACGCCCTCCTCTTTCATGCTGCACTCCCCAGCACGGTCCGTGCCGCCCGCCGGGCGGCCCGCCGGTGAGAGGCAATCAACAGAGGGCGACGGGCCATATCCTCGAGGGCCCGGAGGGCACCCGGAGTATCCAGGTTGAACAGAACTTCGGCTATCTCGGGCCGGGCACGGTCCATGCGGCGGTTGAGCATCGCGGCCACCAGCTCTTCCTCGAGGTTCGTCGCGTTGCTGGCGCGGAGAAGCAGGAGGGCCGTTTCAACCACTCTGTCGTTGGGGTGACTCAAAGATCCGATCAATTCGGTCGTTGCCTCCTGTGGCGCAATCGAGGCAAGCGCCCGCAGAGACTCAACTACGACCCGATAGTCTTCGTGGGCTGTGAGGGGCTGAATCCGCCCGACCCATCTCGTGCCTCCAATCTTGGTAGCAACGGTCACGGCGTTTCGCACTACGTACCATTGCTCTGCGGTAAAGAAGCGGGCCATGGGAGCCGGATGAACTGCGGCGACACCGGCCAAGATTCCGATTAAGGCTCGACGTGCCACCGGGCTTTCCTCCTGGGCCAGGCGCTGCATCAGTCGAGCTGTCGTTGGCTCCCCGAACCCGGCAAGAAGTTCGACCAGCGCCGGCCGCTGCTCCTCGTTCTGGAAGCTATCAACCAAGAGCTCGATTTCGGATACGACAAATTCACCAAGCGCCTCCTCCAGGAGTTCTGTCTTGTGTTGCGTGGTAGCGCCCTTTCTTCCGGCGCCTAACTGGGTGGCGGCGGCGTCGAAATCCCCGGCGCGAACAAATTGCCCGATCCGCTCACACCACGCCTCCAGCAAGTGGCTCAAGCGGCTGCTGCGCTCCTCGACCTCCATCAGCGTGGTGAGGACGTAGAGCCCCATCTCCTCGTGACCTTTGAGTTCTTCTCGCAGCCGGCCCGCTAACCCACCGGAGGATCCGCCCAGGCTCCCGATGCCTTTGATCATTGTGCGGATCCGCTCTGCGGCCGATTGGCGAGCACCACTCACATCGCGAGCCGAGCTGACCAGCGGCAGGAGCTCATCGGCCGTCCCCAGGTCCGAGTCGACAACATCGCGCACGTAGGCT
>JAUXLW010000125.1 GCA_030623545.1 Acidimicrobiia bacterium
GACACCGCAGGCCCATCTCCAACAAGTAATCAGTGAGATCTTCCGCCATCTTCTTGGTCAGCGTCGTGATGAGAACCCGCTCACCGGCTTCTGCCCGCTCCTTGACTTCGTGGATCAGGTCGTCGATCTGCCCCTTCGTGGGTCGAACGATGACCTCAGGATCGAGAAGACCGGTGGGCCGCACGATCTGCTCCACAATCTGCGCCGAGTGGGTGCGCTCCCACTCCGCCGGGGTTGCAGACAGGAGCAACACCTGGCCTGCCCGGTCGAGCCATTCCTCGAACCGCAACGGTCGATTGTCGAGAGCGCTCGGCAAGCGGAATCCGTGTTCGACCAGCGTCACTTTGCGGCTGTTGTCCCCTGCCCATTGGCCGCGAATCTGCGGAATGGCCACATGGCTCTCATCGACAACCGTCAGGTAGTCGTCGGGAAAGTAATCGAGGAGAGTGTATGGCGGCGAGCCCGGTTCCCGACCATCGATATGGCGGCTGTAATTCTCGATTCCGGAGCAGAAGCCGACCTCGCGCAACATCTCGAGGTCGTAGGAGGTGCGCATTCGCAGACGCTGGGCTTCCAGCAACTTGTTCTCCTTCTCGAGCTTGGCCAGGTTCTCTGCCAACTCGATCTCAATAGATTCGACCGCCCGCTGCAGCCGTTCGGCCGTCGTCACGAAGTGGCTGGCGGGAAAGATGAAGACCTCCTTCAGCTCGTCCAGCACCTCTCCGGTGACCGGGTTCATCATGAGAATGCGCTCAACCTCATCCCCGAAGTACTCGATTCGGGCCACGGTCTGCTCGTAGGCCGAGAACACCTCCAGAGTGTCGCCTCTCACCCGAAACTTCCCCCGGGTGAGGCTGACTTCGTTACGTTCGTACTGAAGATTGACGAGCCGCTCCAGGGCAGCCTCCATCGGGAACTCCACACCCTTGATCAGCCTGAGCAATTGGCCCTCGTACTGGTCCGGGCTCCCCAGGCCGTAGATGGCCGACACCGAAGCCACGATGATCACGTCGCGCCGCACCAGGAGGGCGCTGGTGGCTGCGTGGCGCAGCCGATCGATCTCGTCGTTGACGGTCGAGTCCTTCTCGATATAGGTGTCGGTCTGAGGCAGGTAGGCCTCGGGCTGGTAGTAGTCGTAGTAACTGACGAAGTACTCGACCCGATTCTCCGGGAAGAACTGGCGAAACTCGTTGGCCAGCTGGGCTGCCAGAGCCTTATTGGGTGCCAGAACCAGAGTCGGGCGCTGGACTTTCTCAATGGTCCAGGCAATAGTCGCCGACTTGCCGGAACCGGTGATGCCCAGCAACGTCTGGAAGCGATCTCCCCGCTCGATCCCCTCGACCAGCGCGGCAATGGCTTCCGGCTGATCTCCGGCGGGCGCGAAATCCGAATGGAGCTTGAAATCTGGCATCGCGAGGAGTGTAGGGAAAAGGAGGCAGTCGGCAGTCCCCTCCTGCGGAGCGGAGTCTTCGCAGCGCAGTGGGAGGGGAAAGCGAGCGAAGCGAGCAGGGGTGGGTGGTGCCCACCAACAGCAGGACTGCCCCCAGCTTGCCTTCACCACAATTGTTGCTGGTAGGTGACCCTTCACAGGGAGGTGCCCAACAATTAACCGCTGGTCCGGTGCGTGTTTGACCGGCTCTTGATGCAACCCTCGGGCCTCACCAGCGAGCTGCTCAGGGTGCCGTTGTTGGAAACCACCCCCTCCCAACCTCCCCCACTTCGTTTCACTACGTGGGAGAGGAGCAAATTCCGATCGGCAGGAAGGCAGGAGGCAGGCTCTTGCTTACTGCTTACTGCTCAGAATGCTGAGTACCCGATCCACCTCTTCGCCCAGCCGAGCCACATCTGCGCTGTTGTCGATGACGAAGTCGGCCGCCTCCCCCCACTCTGAGTCGGAAGGTTGAGCCGCCATCCGCGCCCTGGCGTCCTCAGGATCCATTCCCCGGCTCAAGAGGCGCTGGAACCTGACCTCGGACGGGGCCGCAACCACCACTCGAATCCAACCACGGCCGAGGAGGTCGTTGAGGTGGGGGATTTCAACAACCACCAGGGGATCGTCCGAATATCGCTCCAACTCGGCGAAGACCCCGGCGGCGATGAACGGATGGGTCATGGCCTCCAGCTCACCGAGTGTCTCCGGGTCGGCAAAGACAATCGTTGCCAGCCGGTCTCTGGCTATCCGACTCTCCACCACTACCTGTGGCCAGCGACTACTGACCGCGCTATAGGCCTCCCCCTCAGGCTCGAGCACCGAATGACCGATCTCATCTGTATGAATAACCGGTACTCCGCGGCTCGTGAGGATGAGAGCGACCTCGCTCTTGCCGGCCCCGATTCCCCCAGACAGAAGCAAGCGCCTTTGCCGAAAGTCGTTCATGAGGTGACTGTAACCTGATGCCGATGTATGCCACCGCTCCCGTATGGGAAAACCGGTTCGACCGCATCGCCAACATTCTGCAGTGGCTGGCCCTGGTCTTCGGAGCGATCTTTGCCTTCGTGCAGAGCGGCGCGACCCTGCACACCGCTACAGCAGTCACCGCGGTCGGCCTGTATGTCGTGGTTTTCCAGAGCCTTCCGACACGGGTGCGCCACGGCATCTGGACAGGAGAGATTCTGGCGGTAACCGGCGTCGCAGCTTCCATGCTGGCCATCGCCTTCACCGGTGGCATCGAGAGCCCCTACCTGCTCTTCTCGATCACCCCGGTCCTCTACTCGGCCGCTTTCGCCGGCTGGCGCAGAGGCATCGAGACCTCCCTTCTGGCAGCCGCAGTTCTGCTGGCGATCCATCAAACGGTCGACGACGGCAGCCTTGCCGGTGGGACGCTGTGGACATGGATTGCCATCTACCTGTTGATCGCAGTGACGTTCAGCTTGGCTCGCCACCTGCTCCTCGAGGCCGGAGCCACCAATGCCGCCCTATTGGCGGCATCCATGCAGTCTGCCGAGCGCCTCGACCGCCTCGACGCTTCGCACAAGCTCCTATCGGCCCTATCCAACTTGGCAGACGGATCCGAGCTCAACCCCGTACGCGTGGGAAGCACCGCCCTCGACCACCTGGCGGCCGCCGTCCCCTTCGAAGCCGGGCAAATCGCCATGAACGGAAAAGATGGGCCCGTGGTCGTGGCGCGCACTGAGCGGCACGGGGAATTTGCGTCGACCTTGACAGCCCCGCTCAGCGTCGGAGCGCGCGACGTCGGTTTCGTAGTCCTGTCCAGACGGGAGGCTTTTGACCCGGCAGAATTGGACCACGTCGACGAGATATTGCAGCCGGTGGGACTGGCATTCGCCAACATTCTCTTGCTGCAGGAGATCGCCCACAGGGCCATCCAGGAAGAAAGGATGCGTCTCGCCCGCGAGTTGCACGACGATATCGGGCCCTCGCTGGCATCGCTCGGCCTGTCACTGGACATGGCTCTTCTCCAGAGCCCGAGTGACGCGAGTCTGGCCGATCATCTGGCCGGGCTACGCAGCAACGTCACCAACCTGGTCGAAGAAGTCCGGGACACCGTCGCGGGCCTTCGGGCGACCGAGCCGGTGAGCCTTTACGAACATGCTCTCCAACTGGCCGCCGAAAACCCCGACGAACTGCCCAAAGTAGCGGCCGCGCTTCGGGAGCACCGGCCCCCGCCCATTGAGATTGGCAACGAGCTCATGGCCATCATGTCGGAGGCAGTTCGTAACGCCCGCAATCATTCCGAAGCACACATCGTGACAATCGAAGGCTTCATCAATCACGACTCGGGCTCAATTGCCGTCGTGGATGATGGCCAGGGCTTTGACGCCGGCACCGAGCACGCGGGTCACTACGGTCTCGTCGGGATGGCCGAAAGAGCCGGCAAGATCGGCGCCGGGTTCGACGTTCAGTCTTCGCCGAAAGGAACCACGATTACGGTGACGTGGGGCGACCAATGATCAAAGTGCTTATTGCCGACGACCACCGGCTGCTCCTGGAGGGACTGTCCGAAGCCCTCAATCGACTCCCCGACATAAGCGTGGTGGGAACTGCCCAGGACGGCAAAGAGTTGGTGGGACTGGCCGATCAGATCGACGCCGACGTCGTGGTGCTAGATCAAGATATGCCGAAGCTAACCGGCATCGGGGCGATCAAAAAGATGGGTCCAGCCCCGGCAATCCTCGTGACGATGCACGCCGACGAAGAGCACAGAGCAAAAGCCGAGAGAGCGGGGGCCGTCGGCTTTCTGTCGAAATCTTCACCCCTTCCGCTACTAGCAGCCGCGGTAAGGGCCGCAGCCGCCGGCGAAATCTTTGTGCAACGAGTTGGAGGAACCGACGTCCTCGACTCCTACCAGGAGCCGGTGCTCGACCCGGGAGCCGCCTCACTGACCCAGAGGGAGCGTGAGCTGCTGGCGCTGCTGGCCCGGGGAGTCTCGTCGACTGAGGAACTAGCCGAGGAGCTGTTCATCTCGCGCAAGACTGTGAAGAACCACCTGGCCAGTATCTACGACAAGCTGGCCGTCAGCGACCGGGCCCAGGCAGCAGTCGAGGCCATTCGCCTCGGCCTGGGGCGAGCCTGAGAATCTAAGGGTTTCTAGTTCGGGAAACCGTCGATGGCGGACTCAAAACTGGTCGAAGCGGACTCACCGAGTTGTCCAACCACGATCACCACAACAACGGCGATGAACAACAGAAGCAGCGCATACTCAACGAGACTGGCACCGAGTTCGTCTTGTCTCATTCTTTGTCCTCCCCTCAACCCAGCAGATCCGGGTGTCACCACCCGGATCCGCCTCGATAGATTCGTTCGCCCAGCTAGTTGCTGAGGCTTGCGTTTACAGAACTAAAGGTCTCCGAAGCGCTCTTACCAACTTGAGTGATCACAACGATGGCAACCACAGCAATAAGGACGAGCAGCAAGGCGTACTCGACGAGGCTGGCGCCTTCGTCATCCGCCGAGAACCTGTTCATGAACTGGAC
>JAUXLW010000142.1 GCA_030623545.1 Acidimicrobiia bacterium
CAATCTCTCGGCGTCGCAGATAGCGTCGCACCGTCGATTCGGACATCGACAAATAGTCAGCCGCTTCGGCAACGGAGAGAAGCTGATCGTCAAGAACTGGAGCCATACCCAGAAAATCGGATACACCGGGTAGATACTTGAGCCAGGTTGCGTCACGAACCGTGACGCAAATGTGACGCAAGCGACTTGTCCACAGCCAGACTGACCAGCGGGACGCCCCATGAATACTGGCGTTTTCGCTAGTGGGCGCTACAGGGATTGAACCTGTGACCTCTTCCACGTCAAGGAAGCGCTCTCCCGCTGAGCTAAGCGCCCGGGAGCATTGCAGTGTAGCGATGGAGGTGCCGACCGGAATCGAACCGGTGTACATGGATTTGCAGTCCATTGCCTAACCACTCGGCCACGGCACCTTGCGAAATGGCGACTCCGGGAGCCTCCTAATGAGCGGACGACCGGGCTCGAACCGGCGACCTTCACCTTGGCAAGGTGACGCTCTACCAACTGAGCTACGTCCGCCAACCGTCCCCACTTTACCGTCCGGTGGAACCGAACCCTCCCTCTCCCCTGACGGAATCCGGCAATTCGTCGACGATCTCGAACTCCTGATTGGCCACCGGCACGACTACCAACTGCCCGATACGGTCACCGCGGAGAATCTTGAAAGGCGAATCTCCGTGGTTGACGAGCAGGACCGTCAGCTCGCCCCGATACCCGGAATCGACCAGGCCGGGCGAGTTGACGATGCCGACGCCGTGCTTGACGGCGAGCCCGCTGCGGGGCGTCACGAGCCCTGCGAATCCCTCAGGAATCGCTACCGCCACACCTGTGGGAACCATTTCTCGCCCTCCAGGCTCCAAGAGAGTGTCTGCCCGGGCATATAGGTCGACCCCTCCGTCGCCCGGGTGAGCATGGGCCGGCGTTGGTAGGTTTAGGTCGAGCTTCAGTAGAGGAATCTTCATGCCGAGAGGATTCTTACAGGGCGATAGTCAGAAAAGGAAACGAGGAGGGCCGGTTGAGCACCCGCCGAAAAAGAACCCCTAAGGAGTACCGATCATCGGTACTCGAGATCCTGGGTTTGTCGAGCCCGTCAGAGTATTCCGTTACCACCACCAAGGTGGTACCTCCCACCCGGTATATCCCGACGTTCGACGATCTGGAGACCGCCCCGGCCCCTACGCCGAGGCCGCCCACCACCAGGCCCGACGGTGATGACATCGAACAGGAAGGCGGCCTGGTGCAACGCTTGTGGACGGCCGCCGAAGGGGACGGTGACCTCGGGGTAGAGGACTGGGCACCTGAGACTCCTATCGACAGGGTTGTGGGCCGCTACCGATGGGCATGGTGGCCGGTCCTAATTGGCATCTTCATAATCGGCGTTGTGCTGGTAGTGAGCACGCTGCGAGGGATCCCGGTCGGGCAGGCCGAGGATCTGCGTCGCGAATGGGTTGGAGACATCATCGAGCTTCAGGCCGACCTACCGGCTGCCGAGAACGCGGCCGCCATCATCACAGAGGCTTCTCCCGGCCCGAAGCGCTTGACGAACGCCCGCGCCAGTCTGATCGGATTTAACACGAGCGGTGCGGCGATCGACGCATCGACAGGCCGCCCCTTCCCCAACCCTCCCCCGCTGGCTTCCCGAAGCGTGTTCGACGAGCTCAAGCCCATCCAAGATGACCTGCAGCAAGCGGTGCAGTTGACCGAAGACATTGATGACGCCCTGGCCGACGCCCTCACCTATCGCGAACTCGTCAACCAATCCTTCAAGCTCCCCTCCCTACCAATTGTGGGCGACGAGGTGACGATCGGCGATCTGGGCCGGCAAATTGCATCCACGCTGAGCTTCTCGCGGGAGTCGGCACGACAACTTCCCATTAGCCCGGAGTACGACCAGCACCGCGCAACGGTGGAAAGCCTGGTTGACCGGCTCGAAAGTTGGCAAGCGTCCTACCTCGACGCGCTTCGCTTGGGCGACATCGACGGCGCCACCAGCTTGAAGGTCGAAATCACCGACCGCATAGCCGCGGTTCGGTCCACCCTCGGTGAGCCGCTCGCCGCGGTAGGGATCTCGGTTGACGCTCAAATAACCGAGCTGAGCGACTTGCTGGCGCGGTCCCGAGCGGCGCTAGAAGCCGGTTAGCGGCTCGTCATGTTGCGGGGGCACTGACTACTCGTCGAGGGCAGCCATCTCCTTCTCGAAATCCTGGGCGCCCTGAAAGTTCTTGTAAACGCTGGCGAATCGAAGGTAGGCCACCTCGTCGGCCTCTTTCAATCCTTCGAGGACAATGCGCCCCACTTCCTCTGAAGAGATCGCTGGCGCCGCGGCTCTGGCCGCCGATTCGACCTCCCCGAGGATCCCGGCAATCACACCGTCCGAAACCATCCGTCCCCCCAGTGCCCGCTCGATTCCGCTCTCCACCTTCTCGACCTGCAAGGGCTCAGTGGTTCCATCACGTTTTCGTACCAGCAAGGGCAACTCTGCTCGCTCATAGGTCGTGAAACGCTGATTGCAGTTAGCGCACAGGCGGCGGCGCCGAACCTCCTTGCCGGCTTCGGCCGGCCGGCTATCAATGACCCTGGTGTCATCAGCCGAACAAAATGGACACCGCATAGGCGGGAGAGTACTCGATACCGCACAGACGGAACCCACCGGACCCCGGTCAGACGGCCGGCAGATCCAGAACCTGGCCGGGAACGATCAGCCCGCCCTCGAGGTGGTTGATTCTTTGAATCAACGCAACCGTGGCACGAACGTCCTCGCCAGTGGCAGTGCGTTCCGACGCCAGATCCCACAACGTGTCGCCGCTCGACACACGATGAGTTTCGGTGGGGATGGGCGAGTTGCCAGCCTCGACGTTTTGGGCGAGGAGGAGGAGAAACACCAGGGCCAATGCCAGAGGGAGGACCAACAACCTCAGGCTCATGGATGGAGTGTTCACGATGTTTCTCCTCCGTTCTCGTCCTAGCCATTTTCAGTGGCTCACTTACCCACACAGTATGAGGTGGGTGTGACACGAACGCACGTTCGGTATATAGAGACTACTTTAGAACAGGCGTTCGATTTGTCAAGGCGAACATATGTTTGTTTTCCGCGACAGGAATTGCTACGGTGCTCAGGAGCAAAGGAGTGAGACGTGCCAGCTGATATCTCGAACCGCCAGCAGGAGATCCTGGACTTGATCCGGGACACCGTGGCCGACCGCGGTTATCCCCCATCCGTGCGCGAAATCGGGGAAGCGGTGGGTCTCAGGTCCCCCTCGACTGTCCATAGCCATCTTTCGGCGCTGGTTGCCGGCGGCTATCTACGTCGCGATCCCTCCAAGCCCCGTGCCATAGAGGTAATCGACTCCCGCTCGCGGCACCCGAACGTCCGCGAGGTTCCTCTCGTGGGTCGGATTGCAGCTGGTTCGCCGATCCTCGCCCAGGAGGACATCGAAGAGATCTATCCGCTGCCGATCGACCTGGTCGGGGACGGGCCCGTCTTCATGTTGCGAGTCAAGGGTGACTCGATGATCGAAGCCGGGATACTTCACGGCGACTACGTGGTAGTCCGGCGCCAGCCCGACGCCAACGACGGCGAGATTGTGGCGGCCCTGATCGACGGTGAGGAAGCGACGGTCAAGCGCCTCGAACGGCGCGACGGCACCATCATCCTTCACTCCGAGAACCCGGCGTATGAGCCGATGGTCTTCACAACGGGCGTCGAATTGATTGGCAAAGTTGTCACGGTGCTGCGAGCGATTGGCTGAAACGGATCGACCACGTTCAGATTGCGATCCCCCCGGGAGCTGAAGATGCCGCCCGTGCCTTCTGCGTCGAGCTTCTCGGCTTTACCGAGATCGACAAGCCGCCACTGCTGCAACCCCGAGGAGGAGCCTGGTTTCGGCTCGGCGACATCGAGCTGCACGCCGGTGTCGACCCTGACTTCTCCCCGGCTGCGAAGGCTCATCCAGGCACCCGGCTCGCCGCAGCCGATTATGAGTTCAATTGGGACGCCAAAATTGAGGACCGCCGACGGTTTCATACCCACGACCCGTTCGGCAACCGGCTCGAATTCGTCGACTACGTCGACAATCGCCCCTCGAAGACGTAGTTCGCCGGCCCCTCCATCCAAACTGTTTCGCCGTCGATCTCGACTTCGAGATCGCCCCCGACCAGACCGACGGTAAGCGCATCGTCGGTTAGTCCTTCACGATTGGCCACAACGGCAGCCGCGCCGGCTCCGGTGCCGCAGGCCAGGGTTTCGCCTACGCCGCGCTCCCACGTGCGGACCTCGATCCGGCTGCGGTTTCTCACCTTCACGAATTCCACGTTGGCGCGGTCGGGGAACTCGTCGGCCAACTCGATCATCGGCCCGAGTGTCGCCACCGGCGCATCAGATGTACTGTCGACAAAGACGACCGCGTGGGGATTGCCCAGGCTCAAGGGGCGCACTTCAGTGCCGGCCACCGTCATTACGGGCTCGTCCGGCGCCTGCGAGCGACCCAGCATGGCTCGCACCCGTCCCGACTCCTTCACCTCGACCGGGTGGTCGCCAACATCGGTGACAACTGTGAATGAGCGACCCTCAGTCCATTTCTGCTCGTTTGCGA
>JAUXLW010000161.1 GCA_030623545.1 Acidimicrobiia bacterium
GCCACAACCAGGCTTTCCTGAGCAGGCTCAATCACCACCGTCTCGACCCGGACGCCGCTGGCGCCGCCACCGCTCGTCAGCTGAATCGTGGCCGACTCGAGGCCGAAATCGCGCAGGACATCTCTGATATCCGGAACTGAAGCATCGGCCGGGTTCTCGACCTCGATCACCGTCCCCCCCTCGAAATCGACGCCAAGATTCAACTTGAGCGTCACCAGCGAAACCACCGAGACGGTCAAGAGCACAGTGGAGATGATGAAACCGATACGTTTGCGGCCTACGAAGTCGAAGGTGGTTTCGCCCCGGTACAAACGGGAGAAGAGGCTCATGGGGAAGCCTCCGCCAGCTCGACGCCGCTCGCGCCCCGGATACTGAATCGCCCGCCGTCGCCGAACCGCGACTCCGACAACATCGCCACGGCCGGCCTGGTAAAGAAGTAGGCAACGATCACGTCGACCACCGTCGCCAGACCCAGCGCGAGCGCGAAGCCCTTGACCGGCCCGATGGCAAGGAACCACAACAGAATGGCTCCGGTGAACGACACGAAGTCGGCGGTGAGGATGGTGCGGAAGGCTCGGCTGAAGCCGTCGCTGACGGCATCTTCGACGGTGCGCCCGTGGCGGATCTCTTCCTTGACTCTCTCGAAATACACGATGTAAGAGTCAGACGTTATGCCGACCGACACGATGATCCCGGCCACACTGGCCAACGTCAGCGTCAGCCCCTGGGTAGAACCGAGGACCGAGTAGGCGCCGAACACCAGCGACCCGAAGACCGACAGGCCCACCACGGTGATTACCCCGAGAACTCGGTAGTAGAACACCATCGCGATTGCGACCAGCGCCAGCCCACCGAAGCCGGCGACCAATCCGGCGTTCAGCGAGTCTTTACCGAGAGAGGCGGACACGAACTGGTCCTGCTCGCGCTCGAGCACTATCGGCAGCGCACCGAACTTGAGAACAATCTCGAGATCCTTGGCCTCGGCCTCGGGATCCTCAGCCCCTCCCATCGTGATCTGGGCGTTCCCGCCGGAAATCCCCTCGTCGGGAGCCACCCGGGGCGCAGAAATCACAACCCCGTCGAGGACGATGGCGAACCTCCTGCGGAGATCATTGGCCGGGAACGACCCCAGTTCTCTGGTGGCTACGGCGAACTTGTCGGCTCCGTCGGATGTAAAGGAGACCGAGACCGACCACTCCAGATTTACAAACTGCGCATCGGCAGACCTGATGTCACTCCCCAGGGCGAAAGCAGGGCCCACGAGCAGGTCCGGCTGGGGGACGCCATCGCTGTCGACCTGGGCTAGGACGGCCTCGCTGTTGGGATCGTCGCTGGCAGGATCGATCGGCTCACCCAGGTCAGAAAAGAGCGAATCGGCCAACACCTTCCTGAAGGAGAGCTGGCCGGTTGAGCCGATGGCCTCGAGGGCCCGCTCCCGATCCGTCACGCCCGGGAGTTGAACCAGCACGCTGTTGCCGCCCCCCACTTGAATCTCGGGCTCCTGCACGTTCCCAAGGGCCTCGATGCGATTGCGCATGACCGCCACCGCCTGGTCAAGCTGATCGCTGGTGGCACCCTCCGGAGCACGAAGCACGACTGAGAAACCACCCGCCAGGTCGAGGCCCAGCTTGGGAGTCGACCCGGTGCCGACCACTGCGGCCAGCCCTCCCCACGCCACGGCCAACATCACCAGCACAGAAACGATCCTCCCAAGCGTGACATTCTTGACCGGCTCGTCATCTCGTGCCCGGCTCTCCTGCCAGGCAGTCACGGGTTTTCGACTCTGGCCGCGATGGCCGCCCTGACTACTCGGAGCCGGGTGTTCTCGCTCACAATCACCAGATACTCGTCATCGATACTGACGATCTCGCCCACAACCCCACCATAAGTGCGCACCTCGTCCCCGGATTTCAAAGTGGAAAGAAACTCGCCACGCTCCCGCCCTCGCTTTCGCTGGCGGTAGCTCATAAACATGAACAGGCCGCCGAAGATGGCAACGATCACCAGGAGATTGGTGAAGCCTGAACCGCTGGATGAGCTTTGTGCGATGAACATTGCGCCTGGATCGTAGGCTAGGACTGGCGTTGAGTGGCGCGTTCGCGCCTGAACTCTTCGAAGCGACCGCCTTTGATCGCCTCTCTGGCCGCAGCCATCAGGTCGAGCGTGTAATGCAAATTGTGCAAGCTGAGGAGACGATGGGCCGACAGCTCGCTGGTTACCCGCAAATGACGCAGATAGGCCCGCGAGTACCGGCGGCAGGTGAGGCAACCACATCCGACTTCGAGCGGTTCCGGGTCGGCAGCATTTTCGGCGCGCCTAATCGAATAATCTCCGCCCGCGCTGAGCACCTTGCCGTGGCGAGCTAGTCGGGTTGGCCACACGCAATCGAACAAGTCAACGCCGCTCGCTACCGCATCGAGAACTCCATCGGTGTCACCCACCCCCATCAAGTAGCGGACTTTGTCGGCGGGAAGATGCTCGACCGCGGCCGTCAAAGCCTGATTGCGCTCTGCCGGCGGCTCGCCGACCGAAAGGCCGCCAATCCCAAAGCCGGCGAATCCCAGCGCGGCCGTTGCCTGGGCGCTGCGAGCTCGCAGCTCGGGGTCGGTTCCGCCCTGCACGATGCCGAACAGGGCCTGGTCATCGCGACGATGCGCCGCCAGCGAGCGCTCTCCCCAACGCAGCGTCCGCTCCATAGCCCCCTCCAGCTTGTCACGATCAGCCGGCAGCCCCACCAGCACATCCAACTGCATGGCTATGTCCGCTCCGAGCAATTCCTGGACCGCCACCGCCTCCTCGGGGCGAAGGTGCACCCGGGAACCGTCATAGGTTGACCGAAAGGCCACCCCGTCTTCGTCAACCTGCGGCGACAGCGAGAAGACCTGATAGCCGCCGGAGTCGGTGAGGATCGGGCCGTCCCAGCTCGCGAAGCCGTGCAATCCCCCCAGCGCGGCGATGACGTCCGCCCCGGGACGCAACATCAGGTGATAAGTGTTGGCGAGCACCATTTGCACCGAAAGCTCTTCGAGGTCGCGGCTGTCGAGCGCTCGCACACTCGCCCGGGTCCCCACCGGCATGAATGCCGGTGTGTCGACAACACCATGGGAAGTGTGGAGCCGGCCCAGCCGGGCCAGGCCGTCGCGGCCTGCCGACTCCCACTTGCCGGTCATGGGAGACGGGGAATGAACATGGCGTCCCCGAAAGACAAGAACCGGTAGCCCTCGGCCACAGCATGCGCATAGGCCCGGCGCCATCCCGGGTACAAAGCCGCCACCATCACCAGGAGGCTCGAGCGCGGCATATGGAAATTGGTTACCAGAGCATCGACCACCCGCGGTTTGAACCCGGGCCTGATGAACAGGTCGGTGGACCCGGCTCCGACCGCCACTGCGTTGCCGGCAGCCGCAGATTCCAGGGCCCGCACGACTGTGGTCCCCACCGCTACGATCCGTCGTCCGTCCGTTTTTGCCGCCGCGATACGCCCGGCGGCAAGTGGCGGAATCTCATAGCTCTCGGAGTGCATCACGTGGTCCTCCAGCCGGGAGGTGGTGATCGGCCGAAACGTGTCGAGACCGATGTTGAGATAGATCGAGACAAGTTCTATCCCCCCATCTTTCAGGCGTCCCAGCAGCTCCGTGGTGAAATGCAGCCCGGCCGTCGGGGCCGCCGCCGAGGCGGTGCGATCACCGTAGATGGTCTGGTAGCGCTCGGGATCGGTCGGCCCGCTTCTGATGTAAGGCGGGTAGGGGGCGCTCCCGGCGCGGGCGATGGCGGCTTCCACGGTCGGCTCACCTCGCAGATGAACCACCACTCTTCCCCCGGTATCCAGGGCCACGACCTCACCGGTGACTTCGCCAAAGTCGAGGGCTTGTCCCGGAGTCAACTTGCGGGCCGGCCTGGCCAGCGCCTCCCAGTCATCTCCACGCGGGGCCAGCAAGAGCAGCTCAACCGCTCCCCCGGAAGGGCGCCGGCCGACCAGCCGGGCAGCTCGCACTCGGGTGGCGTTGACAACAAGCAGATCTCCCGCCTGTAGGAAGCCGGGGAGCTTGCCAAAGCTGGAATCTTGCAGCGGATCAGTCACCAGTAGACGCGAGGCGTCCCGCTGTTGGAGCGGTACCTGAGCTATCGCTTCCCGGGGCAGGTCGTAGTCAAAGTTATCCACCAGCATCGGCCTCAGAGTAGGAGGGCGGCTACAGGAGGGTGGATTGGCCTGCCTCGGGCGGGGCAACGCCCAGGTGTCGATAGGCGGACGTGGTAGCCACCCGTCCCCGGGGTGTCCTCTGTAGGAAGCCGCGCTGTAAAAGGAACGGCTCGTATGCGTCCTCCAGAGACTCGGGCTCCTCGCCGACTACGATGGCCAGTGTGGTGAGCCCAACCGGCCCACCACCGAATTTCTCA
>JAUXLW010000213.1 GCA_030623545.1 Acidimicrobiia bacterium
CCTCTTCACCTCCGTGGTAGCTGCTCTCCTGGTGCCGGGAATGTCCGAGGCGGTGAACCGATCGCCGGCTCAGGTGGTTTACGTTTGCAACCTGACCACCCAGGACGGTGAGACATTGGACATGTCTGCCGCCGAGCACGTCGAGGGCCTCATGAGCTTCACCGGACTGAAAACACCTGTGACCGCCCTGATCCACGATGGAGGGCCGGCTTTCCCGCCCGCAGCGGCTCGCGTCCCATGCGAGGAAGAGTCGATCCTGGCGCTGGGAGTGACCCCGGTGATGGCGGATCTGCTCGACCGCGATTCCGCCTGGCCCCAGCACGATTCGCTGCGCCTCGGACAAGCTCTCGAGAAACTGTGGCTGGGGCATAAGAAGGAGTAGTCGGCAGTCAGCCAGACCCTCGGGTAAGAACAATTGGGTATCGGGGAAGTTTCTAGGCTGGTTGGAGCGTGCGCCCCAGCTGCTCGATCAGGTCGACTACCCGGTTGGAGTAGCCCCACTCGTTGTCATACCAGGAGACGATTTTGATGAACCGTCCGTCCATTACCTGGGTGGCGGCGGCGTCGAAGATGGATGAATGGGGGTTGCCGATGATGTCGCTAGAGACCAGCGGGTCCTCCGAATACTGGAGAACTCCGGCCATTTCACCCTCGGCCGCCTTTCGAATGGCGGCGTTCACTTGCTCGGCAGTGACCTCCTTGTCGACTTCCACCACCAGGTCCACTATCGACCCGTCCGGCACCGGGACGCGCATGGCGAGCCCATCGAGTTTTCCCGCCAGCTCAGGAAGGACCAGGCCGACGGCCTTAGCAGCGCCGGTGGTTGTGGGGATTATGTTCTCGGTTGCCGCTCTGCTGCGGCGCAAATCGCGGTGGGGCACGTCGGCCAGCCGCTGATCGTTGGTATACGCGTGCACCGTTGTCATGACGCCGCGTTTGATGCCAAACGCATCGTTTATGACCTTGGCCACCGGCGCCAGGCAATTGGTGGTACACGAGGCGTTGGAGATCACCTCGTCCCCGTCTTCTAAGTCTTCCTCATTTACCCCCAGGACCACCGTGGCGTCTACCTCACCCTTAGCCGGGACTGTGAGAAGGACTTTCTTGGCGCCGGCGTCGAGATGTTGTGCAGCCGCTTCGCGGGTTCGGAATACCCCGGTGGCTTCAACCACCACGTCTACTTCGAGGTCACTCCAGGGAAGCTTCCCGGGGTCGGGCTCCATGAGCATCTGAACCTCGTGGTCGCCGGCCCGCATCACTCCATCGGCGGTTGTGACTTCTCCGGCAAACTTACCCATCACCGTGTCGTACTTGAGCAGGTAGGCGAGGACGTCGTCGTCTGCCAGGTCGTTGATCGCCACGACCTCTATGCCGGAGTCGGGCCGCTCGGCGATGATCCGAAAAACGGCCCGGCCGATCCTGCCAAATCCGTTGATGGCCACCCGTACCGTCATGCGTTCTCCAGTTGCTCGATCATCCTCTTCAAGACTTCGACGAGACGAACCGAGTATCCCCAGCCGTTGTCGAACCAGATGACACTTTTGATCATCGTCCCGTCCATAACCAGCGTCGCCAGGCTGTCGAAGTTGCCAGATTGGGAAGACCCGATCACGTCGCTGGAAACAATGGGGTCGGTCACGAACTCGATGACGTCCGCATATTTGGCCTCCACCGCCTTACGTATCGTTTCGTTGACCTCCTCGACGGACGTGGGTCGCTCCACGAAGGCCACGAGGTCAATTGTGGAGCCGTCGGGGACCGGCACGTTCAGCGCCATGCCGGACAGCTTGCCTGCCAGCTCAGGCATCACCTCGCTGAGGATTTCGGGAGAGTTGGTGGACGCCGGGATGATGTTCTCTCCGGCCGCACGGCTCGAGCGGAAGCTCTTGGTGGGGACATCGGCCAATCGGGCCTGGTTGGTGAAAGCGTGGATGGTAGTGAAATAGGCTCTGGCCAAACCCCAGTTCTCGTTGATGATTCGCAGGATCGGAGCGAGAGCATTCGAGGTGTTGGACCCCAGAGAGATGATGCCCGTTTCGGGAGTGAGGACATCATCATTCACCCCTCGTAAGAGGATGGGGAGGTCGCCCGGGGTCTCGGGTGTGGAGGCAAGGATCACCCGCTTGGCGCCGGCATCGAGATGACGCTGGCACCACCGGCGGGTGCGGTACTTGCCGGTGGCCTGCACGACAATGTCGATGCCCAGGGCTCCCCAATCGAGGTCCCCCGGCTCCTGGATGTCGTAGAAGGGAATCGCTGTATCGTCGATCACCAGATCCGTGCCCTGGAGCTCGACAGGCTTGGGGAAGCGGCCATAAATCGAGTCGTACTTCAGGAGATAGGTGAGTGCCTCCGGGTCTGCAGTGTCGGCGATAGCCCCGACCTCGACTGTGCCGTCGGCGTCCAACAACCGGAACACGTTGCGCCCAATTCGGCCGAAGCCCATGAGGCCGACGCGGGTCATCCGTTCTCCAATCCAATCGCGTGTCGCCGTGTTCCAAGCCTACCGTCGGGGTGGATGAGACAGGCTGTGTCCGTGATAACGTTGCCGGGCATTGGCCGATTACCTCACGCTCGACGACATCGAAGTAGCAAACAAACGTGTGTTGCTCCGTTCCGATCTCAATGTCCCTCTTGCCGCGGGTGAAGTGGCCGACGACTTCCGCATCCGCTCCAGTCTCCCCACAATCGCCGCCCTGCGTGACCAGGGCGCGATCGTCATCGTCACCAGCCATCTCGGGCGACCGGGCGGCCCCGATGCCTCACTGTCTCTCGGCCCGATCGCCGAAAGGATGGCTGAGCTGGGAGGCTTTCCCGTCACCCATGTCGGCTCCCTGATTGGTCCCGAAGCCGACCAGGCCATAAGGGCGGCCCAACCTGGTGCCGTCATCCTGCTAGAAAACACTCGCTTTGAGAGTGGGGAGAAGACCAACGACCCGGGCCTGGCCGACGCCCTGGCGAAGTTGGCAGAGGTCTTTGTGTTGGATGCCTTCGGGTCTGCCCACAGAGCTCACGCCTCCACTGTGGGGGTGGCGGCCCTCATTCCTTCCGCCGCCGGGCCCCTGCTGGGCGCTGAGGTCGAGGCGCTCGACAGGCTCCTGCACGACCCGGAGCGTCCGTACGTGGTGGCTTTGGGCGGCGCCAAGGTGTCAGACAAACTGGGTGTCATGCAGGCACTGCTTCCGAAGGTGGACGTGATGTTGGTAGGCGGTGGGATGTGTTTCACTCTGTTGGAAGCGGAGGGCTACGAAGTGGGTGGGTCGCTGGTGGAGAAGGAAATGACCAAAGACGTGCGCCGGTTGCTCGAGTCGGAATGGGGGTCCCGGGTGAGCCTGCCAACTGACATTGTGGTGGCCGGGCGGTTTGCAGCCGATGCCGAGCCGATGGTCGTGCCGGCTTCTGACATCCCGTCGGACGCTATTGGTATGGACATCGGGCCG
>JAUXLW010000191.1 GCA_030623545.1 Acidimicrobiia bacterium
ACGCACCGGACCAGCAACTAGTTGTTAGGCACCGCCCCCAGCAAGCTCACCTGAAAGCAACAATCCCCCATGTAGCGAGCTGGCGGCACTCCCACAGTTGGTGGGCACCACCCACCCCCAACCCCTCCCGTCCCGGGAGGGGCGACCTGGGGCACTCCGCTGCGCTAGGTGGGAGAGGAGTCAGGACGTAGATGTGGGAACAAGACCACTTCACGAATGGTCGTCACATCCGCCAGGATCATCACCAGCCGATCAACCCCGAGACCCAGGCCCCCACTCGGGGGCATGCCGTACTCCATGGCTCGGACGAAGTCGAGGTCGACCACGTGAGCCTCTTCGTCGCCGCCGGCCCGGGCTTCGGCCTGGGCCTCGAAGCGCTTCAGCTGCTCCTCCGGATCGTTGAGCTCGGTGAAGGCATTGCCTATCTCGAACCCTGCGACGAAGGCTTCGAAGCGCTCCACCAGGCCCGGATGGCCCGGTAGCGAGCGAGCAAACGGCGAGATCTCTTTCGGATAGTCCGTCACGAAAGTGGGGTTCCAAAGATTGGGCTCGACGTGCTTCTCGAAAACCTTCTCGATGATTTTTCCGGTCCCCTTGCCTTCGATTTCCACGCCGAGCTCACCCGCCAGGGAACCCGCTTCTGAGACGGACATTGCCGGATCGAAGGCCTTGCCGGTGGCCTCGGAAATGAGTCCCATGAAAGACTGCCGATCCCATGGTGGCGCAAGGTCCAGCGAACGACCCTGATACTCGATCTTCGTGGAACCAAGCACTGCTTCAGCCACCGCCGCCACAGTCTCCTCAACGAGGCGCATGACATCCCGGTAGTCGGCATAGGCCTCGTAGCTCTCGAGCATCGTGAACTCAGGCTGATGCTGGGGCGAAAGTCCTTCGTTGCGGAAGATCCGCCCCACCTCGAATACCTTCTCGACCCCGCCGATCAGCATCCGTTTGAGGTAGAGCTCGAGGGCGATGCGCAGATACATGTCGATCCCGAGGGAGTTGTGGTGGGTAATAAATGGTCGGGCCAAAGCCCCGCCGGCCCTGGCCTGCAACACCGGCGTCTCCACCTCGACGAAACCCCGGTCCTCGAACTGACGTCGCAACTCTCTCACCACCCCGACCCGAACGTTGAATACCCGCCGGGCGTCCTCATTGGCCACCAGGTCGAGATAGCGCTGTCGATAACGGGTCTCAATGTCGGCCAGGCCGTGCCACTTTTCCGGCATCGGCCACAGCGATTTGGCGAGCAGCGTGAGCTCCCCGACGCGGACACTCAACTCACCCTTCCTGGTGGTGATCACTTCACCGGTAACGCCGATCAGGTCGCCAAGGTCGAGGTCGACGAAGACGGCCAGGTCGTCCTCGCCCAGGGTGGCTTCATCGGCGAACAACTGAATCCGACCCGTGCCGTCCTGGAGGACACCGAAACTGAGCTTGCCGAGATCCCGCTTGGCCATGAGTCGGCCGGCGACAGCCACCTCATTCCCGGTGGACGACTCGGCCGGCAGGTCGGCGTACTGCTCATGAAGGTCGGCCGCTTGGGTTGTGGGGCGGAATCCGGTCGGGTAGGGATCTACACCCTGCTCGCGAAGCTCTGCGAGTTTCTGAAGGCGCTCCTGGTGCTGTTCGTCACTCATGGTTGAGCCCAAACACCATGCGCAATCCGTGCAACGTCAAGAACTGGTCCACCGTGTCGACTGTTGAGCAAAACGGCACGATCGTGGCCGCCAGGCCGCCGGTGGCCAGAGTGTGGACCTCGTCGCCGAGCTCGGCAATGATTCGCTGCATCACTCCGTCGACCAGTCCGGCGTGGCCGTAGAGCAGGCCACTCTGGATGGCTTCAACGGTGCCTTTACCGATGACCGACCGGGGTGGGGTGAGCTCCACCCTTCGTAACGCGGCCGTGGCCCTGACGAGTGCCTCCTGCGAGACCTCCAGCCCGGTTGCTATCACTCCACCGATGTACTCGCCGGCGCTGCTCACGACGTCGAAGTTGGTCGAAGTGCCGAAGTCCACAACCACCGCAGGGGTCCCGTACATGCTCGCCGCCGCCACCGCATTGACGATTCGGTCGGCCCCCACCTCGCGGGGATTGTCGATGAGAATCGGCATTCCCGTTTTCACTCCCGGCCCCACCTCGAGCAGTGGCCCGTCCGCCAGATCGGAAGCGACCGCCCGCAACGCTGCGGCTACAGGAGGCACCACGCTGGCGAGGGCAACTCCGGTGAGCTTGGCCCGCTCGTAGCCTTCTCCTGCCAGAAGCCCACCGAGGAGGAGGCGGTACTCGTCCTCGGTCCGGCCGCGGACGGTTGCTATTCGCCAATGGTCCATCAACTCGTCACCCTCGAATACCCCCAGCACCGTCTCGGTGTTCCCGGCATCAATAACGAGCAACATCAGTTCTCCTCCAGCACCGACGGCCGCTCCAAAACGACTCCCCGGTCAACTTCAATCCCGTCTTCGCCACGGAAAAAAGCCACGTTGTCTATTAGGTGAGTTTCGCTTACGTTGGCCGCCACCGCCAGCACCGCGGGAGCCTCCAGCTTCTCTAGAGGCTCAAACCGGTCACTTGTGACCAGCGCGGCGTAGTCGAGCTCGATTCCTGCCGCGTCTGCCACCACCGCGCTGACGATGCCTTCCAGCGTGGGGCCATCCGCTTCCCCGGCTTCCACAGCATCAGCCGCTTGAAACAACCCGCGAGAGAGAGCGCTCGCAGCCACCCGGCTTTCCCCCTTTAGATAGCGGTTGCGAGAGGACAGCGCCAGGCCGTCGGGCTCTCGCCGCGTGCTCACAGGGACAATCGTCGTGCTCAGCCGGCGAGCGCCCACCAGCCAGTTGACCAGCGCCAGCTGCTGAGCGTCCTTGAGCCCGAAGTAAGCACGGTCGGGGTCGATTCCCGTCAATAGAAGCTCCACCACGGTGGCGACGCCCTGAAAGTGTCCAGGGCGCCGCTCACCTTCAAGTCGCCCGGCGAAATCTGGCAGCTCGACGGCGGCAATCTCATCATCGGGATAGACCTCGTCCCGGTCGGGTACGAAAAGAAGGTCCACCCCGGCGCGCTTGGCGAGCTGTGAGTCCCGATCCAGGTCGCGGGGATAGGTGGCGAGATCTTCGCCGGGCCCGAACTGAAGGGCGTTCACGAAAATCGACGCCACCACGGTGTCGCACTCCCGGCAAGCTTCGAGCATGAGAGCAACGTGCCCTTCATGCAGGTAGCCCATCGTGGGCACGAAGCCGACTGAACCGTATGCGGCGTCCCGGACCTCGGCGAAGGTGCCGACCATCTTCATTCCCACACCTCCTCGAACTCATCCTCGCGACCGGCGAGCCTGGCTACCGCCTTTCCGATGTCGATGAAATCTCTCTCCGACTCTGGCACCGCTCGCCGAATCGCGGTGAGTTGAACTCGCACCGTGTCGACGTCACCACGGGCAATGGGTCCGGTCAAGGAAGCTTCGGGACCTAGTTGATCGAGATTCTCCATCACCGCCTCGACCAGGGGGCGGGCAGCCTCCCAGGGCACTCCCGCGCCCGCGAAGAGGCGCTGCGCTAGAGCGAGGTTGGCCACCAGGTAGTTGGCCGCAACCGAGGCACCGGCGTGATACAGGGGTCGCACTTCATCGGCCAGCTCGAAAGGGAACATTTCGATGGACTCCGCCAACTTGAACAGCTGGTGGGCAGTCTCGGGGGAATCTGCCGTGATGCCGGCCCAGGAGCCGGGGAGACGCTTGGCTCCGACGGCGGGATCGGGCAGGCTCTGCAGGGGGTGAAAACCGCCGATCGACAAACCG
>JAUXLW010000181.1 GCA_030623545.1 Acidimicrobiia bacterium
ATCGCCTCGTGGGATGGCGACAAGCTGGCTATCAAGAGTCGCCGGGGACGCGATATCACTCCCACCTACCCGGATCTGAGGTGGCCGGGCCCGGGTCCCCCGGCAATTCTCGACGGTGAGATCGTCGCCCTCGACGCTGCCGGGCGCCCGTCCTTCGGCCAATTGCAGCAACGCATGAACCTACGCCGCGGCGCCCCAGCAGCGTCCGACAACCCCGTCTCGTTCATGGTGTTCGACCTCCTCTACCTGGAGTCGCCGCTCATCGGCGAGCCATGGAAGGAGCGACGCCGCCAACTTGAAACGCTGGCGTTACCTCCCCCATACGTCGTGCCGGATCCGGTGATGGAAGACGGCGAAACCCTGTGGGAGGCGATTCGCCAACAAGAGTTGGAGGGAATGGTGGCGAAACGAGTTGAGTCGCCATACCTTCCCGGGGCTCGCTCCCGGGACTGGCGAAAGGTCTCCAGGGTCGAACAGGTCCGGGCGGTGGTGGGAGGTTTCACTGCCGGAGAGGGATCGCGAGCCGACACCTTCGGCTCCATGTTGCTGGGCCTAACCGATGGCGACCGGCTCCGCCACATTGGCTCGGTCGGCACCGGTTTGGATCACTCCACTCTGCAAGCCATCCGCCAGGCCCTCGACCAGATGGTCATTGCCCGCTCGCCCTTCCACGACGATTCTGAGATTCCGGTCGACGCCACCTTCGTCGACCCGCAGCTCGTGGCGATGGTCGAGTTCAAGGAATGGACCAGGGTCGGAAAGCTCCGGGCGCCGTCCTTCAAAGGCTTTGCCGATGACCCTCCCGAAGCGGCTACGTGGGAGGAGGAGGGACCACCAACACCCAGAACGGAATCCGGGTGACCTCCTGGTCGCCGTGGCTGACCCGAAACACGTAGCCCTTCTCCTCGGGAAATCTCAGGTCGAAGAATGGGATCGCCAGCGGAACCACGCTGCGCTGTCCCGGCCGGTGCGTGGGAGCCTCCCCGACCCGGAGGGTGCCGACGGCCCTGGCACCAAGCGGTTTCATGTCCTCATCCATGAGAGTGACTTCGATGTTGAGGTCGGTGTCTCGCTCGGCAGGTTCGACTTCGGCAACCAGCACCACCGACAACGCCTTGTGGACGGCGGGGACGCTGCGAGTGCGGATGGTGTCGAAACCGCCTCCGAGAACGAATAGTTTCCCTGAATGAACCTGGGCCTGGTCGGCCAGCATGGCCGAGCTGATCCTCACCCGGCCTTCTTCTTGGCCTTCGTGGCCTCGACGCTCGCTTTGAGGGCATCGAGCAGGTCGATCACCTTGGTGGGCTCGGGGCTTTGGGGGGCAACGATTTCATGCCCGGCAATCTTGGCCTGAGCCATCTCCTCCACCGCCTCGCGGCTGGCATCATTCCACATAGAAGGATCAAAATCCGCTGAGAGATTGTCGATGATCATCGCCGCCATCTTGAGTTCCTCGACTGACGGCTCCACCTCTTCCTCCAGGGCTTCGAATGCCGGCTCCCTGACCTCGTCGGGCCACCACATGGTTTCGAGAACCAACACGTCGCCTTCGGGACGCACCACCGAGAGGTACTCCCGCTCGCGAATCGCTACTTTGGCGACACCCACTTTGCCCTGATCCCTGAGGGCATTGAGCAAGATGCTGTAGGCCTTCACTCCGCCCTTCTCCGGTGCCAGGTAATAGGACTTCTTGAAGTAGATCGGGTCGATGTCCGCCTGGTCGACGAACTGAACCACATCAACCGTTCCGGCGAGAGCTTTGCCGATGGCGTTGAGCTCCTCCTTGGTAAATACGACGTACTTACCCTTCTCGAATTCGTAGCCTCGAACAATCTTCTCGTATGGCACCTCTTCGCCGTCGAGCTCGGCGACCCGCTTGTACTTGATAGGACTGTGGTCGCCTTCGCGTAACTGCCGAAAGGACGCCTTCTTGTCCTCGGTAGCGCTGTAGAGGCCGACGGGGATGGTAACGAGGCCGAAGGAAATGGCCCCTTTCCAGATGGACTGCATGTGTCTGCTCCTTGATTTCGTGCGATCCCGATTGGTTCGCGAAATCGAGATAATGTTACTTGGCAGGGCCGCCGGTGGGAACTGATGCTCACTGATGTGACACCGCTGAGCAATCAGGTGTGACTAGCGATCCGATCCGGTTTAGCGTGCTCCCATGATCAACCGGGAACAGGCGCA
This sequence comes from Acidimicrobiia bacterium, assembly GCA_030623545.1. Classification (GTDB taxonomy): domain Bacteria; phylum Actinomycetota; class Acidimicrobiia; order Spongiisociales; family SHLN01; genus JAUXLW01. The sequence goes on from JAUXLW010000181.1 coordinate 2,188, forward strand.
GGCCCTCGACCAGGCCGATCCGCTGCGGGAGTTTGCGGATCGTTTTGTGGTAACCGACCCGAACCTGATCTACCTCGACGGCAACTCTCTCGGGAGGCAGCCCCGCACCGCGGCCGGGTTGGTCACGGCCGCCATGGACCGATGGGCCGATGAGCTGGTGGGGGCCTGGCGCAGCAAATGGATCGACCTTCCCCGCCAGGTTGGGGCCGCGCTGGCGCCGCTGGTTGGTGCCGACCCCGCCGACGTGATGATTACCGACCAGACCACCGTCAACCTCTACAAGCTGGCCGCGGCGGCGATGACTGCCAGGCCCGAACGCCACGACATCATCACGCATGCCGGCAACTTCCCCTCCGATCTGTACGTTCTCAACAGCCTGGCGATGACGAGCGGTGGGGCGCTGCGGGCGGTGGAGCACGACTCGATCGACGGCGTCGGTGCCGACGCCATCGGCCACGCGGTCGACAATCACGTGGCTCTAGTCAGCCTGTCTCTCGTCGATTTCAGATCAGGGTCCATCGCCGACCTGCCCCGCATCACCGACATTGCCCACGAAGCCGGAGCCCTGGTCCTCTGGGACCTGAGCCACTCGGTGGGAGTCATACCCACCGACCTCAGGGCCGCCGGAGTCGACCTGGCAGTGGGTTGCACTTACAAGTACCTCAACGGTGGGCCTGGTGCGCCCGCATTTCTCTATGTCTCCCCGGACCTGCAGGCGGAAATCGTCCAGCCCATTCAGGGTTGGTTCGGCCACGAAGACATGTTCGCGTTCGATCCCGCCTACAGGCCGGCGGCCGACATAAGGCGTTTCGGAGTCGGTACCCCTCCCATCCTGTCGCTCATAGCCGCAGGCGCTGGAATCGACGTGACCGTCGAGGCAGGAGTTGCGGCCATCCGGGAAAAGAGCATGGCGCTCACATCGTTGCAAGTGGATCTCTTCGACGATCAATTGGCGACGCGGGGCTTCGAGCTGGCAACGCCACGCGATCCCGCCAAACGGGGCGGCCACGTCAGTCTCAGCCATCCCGACGCCTATCGGATCAGCCGGGCCATGATCGAACACGGCGTCATACCGGACTTCCGAGCCCCCAATGTGATCCGCCTTGGGCTCTCTCCCCTCTACACGTCGTTCACCCATGTCTGGGACGCCAGCCACCGGCTGGCAACTCTCATGGACGAAGAGGCGCACACCCGCATTGAAGGTGACCGCACCGGCGTTAGCTGAGGACGGCTTGACGTGCCGGCTCCCTCCTACCAGCCTGAACGCCTGTGCAAAACGCCCCGATCAACATTTTGTAGCGCATACGTCATAAGACGTATGCGCCCACCTGCCCTTCGGAAGCCCGGAGGGTTTTTCATTGAAGGAGGAGGCGATGGTCGAGATCTACGACACCACCCTGCGCGACGGCGCCCAGCTGGAAGGCATCAGCCTGTCCGTCGAGGAGAAGCTGCGCATTGCCACCCTCCTCGATGAGCTCGGCGTCCACTACATCGAGGGCGGCTGGCCGGGGGCGCTTCCCAAGGACACCGAGTTCTTCGCCAGAGCTGAGAAGGAGCTCGACCTCGAGACGTCGACCCTGGTGGCATTCGGCTCCACCCGCCGAGCCGACATCGACGCCGCCTCGGACCCGCAGCTACAGGCGCTGCTCGAGGCAAACACCGACGTGATCTGCGTGGTGGGCAAGTCCTGGGACTACCACGTAACCGAGGCGCTCCGCACACCCCTCGACGAGGGAATCTCTATGGTCGCCGACACCGTGCGGTTCCTCACGAGCGAGGGAAAACGGGTGTTCTTCGACGCCGAGCACTTCTTCGACGGGCACCGTCACAACCCCGAC
>JAUXLW010000111.1 GCA_030623545.1 Acidimicrobiia bacterium
CGCACAGGCAGAGCGACAGCATGTCCTCCGGGGAGATGTCTTCGGGGTTTTCGATGCATCCCTCGACAAAGAGGGTCTTGACACCATCCGGCCAGGGCTCACCGAGATCCGTTTGCGAAACTGCCTGAGCCGCGACTAATGCTGTCTCTGCCTCAGCTAGGTCCGCCTCCAGCGAGTCAGCCCGGGCTCGGGAATCTCCCAGCTCAGATTGTGCCCGATCCCGGCTCGATTCGGCGTCCTCGATCTCACTGCGAGCCAGATCGCGCTCGCTCTCAACCTTGTCGAGCTCCGCCAACAACTCCTGGTACTCGTCTGATTCGGTGACTTCCGGGCTACAGGCGGCGAAGAACACAGAACTGAGTGCCAAAGCGGCAACCATCTTGAAAGTAAATGCCCCGGGTCTCATGAGACCCCTCTTAGTGAGGAACAGGCTTCCCCGTGGCGCAAGTGTATGAGATGGGGTCGCCTGATTGGGGGAATGTCGTACAGCCGATCCGATCGGTTGATCAGTAGGTCGTCGGGCTCGTCCTCGAGCCATCCGCGGTTTCGTCGCTCGCACATGGCGAGGTCCCGGGATGGTTAAGGAAGTTCCGCGGTCTTCCCCAAAGCGCTGCTGCCTGACCACCGGTCGATGTCGAGGGGCCGTACGGAGGTGACGCATCGTCCGTCGACGGTGGCGAGCGCGGCGCACCTTGCCGGCAGCGCTAGCTTTGGCGTATGGGAGAAAAGGCGCATGGGCATAGCAAGGGACGCAAGCCGCCCAGTTCCAAGGGGCACCGCGGTGGCGGTTACGGCGCGTCGCGGGGCGGCAGAGGACGCTATGGGCGCACCGGGGGTGGCGGTTTCCAACCTCGCCGGGAAGGCCAGGGACGTAGTAAAGACTCGGGAACCCGACCTCAGCTCGATTTGTCCGCCGGCGCCCAACTGCCGCGCTGGGTTCAGGAGGAAGTTAATCGCAACACCAGGAAGGAGCGTCGCCAGGCCGTCCTTCAATACCTCGAGGCCGCCGCGGAGGCTTTTGCCGATGCCAAATACGGCAAGGCGGCTCAACGGGCGGAACAGGCCAAAGAGGCCTCCTCATCTAACGCGACAATACGAGAGATACTCGGCCTCTCGTATTACCGGTTAGGCCGCTGGAAAGAGGCTCTCAAGGAGCTGCGAGGGTTCCGGCGCATTGCCGGGGAAACCACCCACATGCCGGTGGAGATGGACTGCCTGCGGGCGCTCGAACGATCCCATGATGTGGAAAAGGTCTGGGCGCAGCTACACGATCTCGGCGGACGCCGGGACACGATGCGGGAAGGCCGCGTGGTGTACGGCTCATATTTGCTCGATGCCGGCCGGCTCGCTGAGGCGTGGAAGGTGATCAATCCCAAGAAGATCCACAAGGAGGCTGACGAGAGCTCGCTGCGGCAGTGGTATGTGGCGGCCCGGGTGGCCGCTCGTCTGGGCGATAACTCGAGTGCTCGTCAGCTTGTAAGTGCGATTACCACAGCCGATCCCGGCTTCCCCGGGCTCGACCAACTAGAGCAGGAGATCGCGGGCTCGTAACGCTCGCCCGTCTCAACGTTGCGAGAGCCAGCGTTGGATGCCCGTGATTTGCATGGGCCAGAAGGTGTTCCTGTCGTATTGGTCGATTGCCTCTTCGCTGAGGCCTTCAGCCCGATAGCCCTCGAGCACCCAGGCCCGCATCTGTTCGGTGCCGTCAGCCGCATCGTCAAGGTTGACCACAAATTCGACCCAATCGTGCAAGCGCTCCTCAGCCTGCTCGAACACCCGGGCCACGGCTTTGGTGACGCCGTAGTGCGCGAAGCCGACCATACCCGGCTCACGAGCAGCCATGCGCCGCAGCTGTGTGACCAATATGGCTTCGTCGAAGTCGGGCGGGGGAGTGAGCGGCTGCACGAGATGCCCATGGGGAAAGGCGATTCCTACCGAGTCGCCGACGAACATCGCTCCGGACTGATCCTCGCTGAACACGATGTGATGCTGAGCATGGCCGGGTGTGTAGAGGACCTCGAGTGACCGGGTTCCTCCCAGATGGACCCTCGACCCTTCGTCGAGCACCAGGATGCGGTCCTCGGGCACCGGGATCATCGGACCCCACAACGCCTGCATACCCTCGGGCGTGTAGATCCGTTCTGCCGACAACCAGAGCCGACCCGGGTCGACAAGGTGGCGTGCCCCTCTGCTGTGGACGCCGATCTTGGAGGCGGGATATCGGTCGGCAAAGTGCCCGGCGCCGCCGGCGTGGTCGAGATGAATATGGGTGACCACCATGGCCGCGACATCGTCCACTCCAATCGACTCGAGAGCGGCCACAAGATGGGGGAGGACGTTTGACGGGCCACATTCGATGAGGACCCTTTCGGGTGTATCGAACAGGTAACAGGCCAGACGCTCGGGCTCACCATGCATGCCCGCGTCGATCATGTAGAGCGAATTGCCAAGGTCGGTCACGCTGACATCGAACATCTGGTCACGCTAGTGCCCCGGCCTCCAGCTCCCCGTGTCACACCGGGGCCTTATCGTGCAAAGGCAAGCCCGGAGGGCAGAAGGGGAAGCCGATGTATGGATATGAATCTCGTGGTGTTGGCGGGCAGCGTTTCTGCCCCACCGGAGCACCGGGTATTCGAGTCAGGAGCGAAGCTCCTACGACTACTGATCACCGTCCGAACCGATGAGCCGCGGCGCCGGGTTGACGTTGTGCCCGTCACGCTCTGGGATCCTCCCGACGAACTACGGCAAGTCGCAATCGGCAGTCGAGTTTGGGTGGCCGGGTCGGTGCAGCGACGGTTCTGGGATGCCGAGGCGGGCCGCAAGAGCCGACTCGAGGTTGTCGCCCAGCAAGTGACTCTGCGGCCATTGGAGGAACTGGTCGAAGACGAAGATTGATCCCCGGATGGCCGCGGTCGGCCGCCGCCAGGGTTGCGGCGGGTGAGGCGTTATAGGCTGCGCCCATGGCAAGGGTGATTACGGCCGCGGGATCCACGATCGGGGCAGAAGCCGCGGCCGCCGTGGCGGATCTCGGCGGTAATGCGGTTGACGCCGCCATCGCCGCAGTAATTGTCTCGATGTGCACCGAGCCGGGGATTAACGCCCCGGGCGCCGGCGCCTTTGTCACGATATGGCCACCGGACGGGGACCCGGTAACGATTGACGGGTATTGCGAGATGCCGGGCCGCGCCGATGCCGACCGCTTAGGGACCGGGCGGCGGGAAGTCTTCATGACATACGGCGGCGGCATGCACACCAACATCGGCTACGGCTCGGTAGCGACTCCCGGCGGTTTCGCCGGATTCGAGCTCGCGTCCCGCTCGTTCGGAGCGTGTCCCTGGAGAGAGATACTCCAGCCGGCCATTCATAACACCAGACGAGGATTCCCGGTTCCCACGGTTTCGGCGAACTACCTCGAGCACTCCCACGACGCTGTGTTCGGCTGGCACCCCGAAAGCAGCAAGGCTATACACCATGCCGACGGCTCAGTCATTTCGGCCGGGGAGATTCTGGTATTACCGGAACTGGCCAATTCACTCGAGCTGATAGCCGAGGGCGGGGCTGAGGTTTTCTACACCGGGGAGGTCGGACGGGCTATCACCACCGAGGTCCACGAAAACGGCGGAATCCTCTCCCAGGCAGATATGGCCGCCTATGAGGCAATCGTTCGCCGGCCCATTCGACTCCACTTAAACGGGTGGGAGATAGCGACCAACCCTCCGCCGGCTGTGGGCGGTGCCGCCATCGCCGCCATCCTGATGCTCGTGACTCAGGAGGGATTCGACGGATGGACGGCCGAGAATGTGTCCCGCCTGGTAGCCGCCCAGAACGCAGTCTTCAACTATCGCCGCACCGCCCTCGAGCCGGCGGATGACCTGCCGGATGCGGTCGAGCGACTGCTGGAGGCGGCGCGAATGGGTGACCTGCAAACCCTTCTTGCCTCCGGCTCGACCACCCACGTGTCTGCTGTCGATTCGGATGGGCTGGCGTGCTCAATCACATCATCTGCCGGGTACGGCTCCGGGGTAAAGGTTTCGGGCACCGGCATCTGGCTCAACAATTCACTGGGAGAGCTGGAGCTCCATCCCAAAGGCTTCCACGGCCTCGAACCCGGATCCCGGCTCTTTTCCAACATGGCGCCGACTGTTGCACGGAATGGCCGGGGAGCAGTGCTGGCAGTGGGCTCAGCGGGTGCCGACCGCATCACAAGTGCCGTGGTGGAAACGCTGCTCAATCACCTGATACTCGATATGGACCTGGCGGCCGCTGTGGGCCATGCTCGCGTGCACGCTGAGACCTTTCAGGGCGAGCCCACCGTGGCATACGAACTCGATCTACCCGTCGAGATGGAAGGCAACGTGCGTCATTTTCCGGAACACTCGATGTATTTCGGGGGAGTGCAGGCTGCTGCTTGGAGCGCGGCGGAGGGTCTCGCGGCGACGGCTGATCCCCGTCGTTCTGGTGAAGTTGCCGCCGGCGGAACCGCTTGAACTGAAGCACTGTCTCGAAGGGGGTTCGGTAGAATGGCCTTTCACTTCCGTCCTTTTGACCCATGGCATCTCCTTTACTGAAGTCGCGCTGGTTGGTGGGCCACCTTCTGGTGGTCTTGTCTTCTCTGACCTTTGTGGGGTTAGGGCTCTGGCAACTCGACCGTCACGATCAGCAGCGAGTCGCCAATGCCCTTCTCGAGGAGAAGCTGGCAACGGCGCCCACAGATCTCGACACTTTCCGGGGTTCAACGGCCGATCTGCTATCCACGAGAGTGTTCGTCGCCGGCACCTACGACTACAGCCGACAGTTGGAGCGCCGGCCTCGCAGCCTCAACGGAAGGGTCGGCTTCGACGCCGTTACTCCGCTTGTCACTTCTTCCGAAACGATCCTGGTCAACCGCGGTTTCATACCGGACGAAAACCAGCCCACGGGAGTCCCGACGTATTCTGGACGCCTAACGGTGACAGGCTGGTTGCGGCCGAGCCAGGGCACGTCTTCATTGGGGCCTCAAAACCCGGACGCCGGTGTTCTCTCGACAATTGCTCGCATTGATACAGCACGGCTTTTGCCACTATTCGATGTAGGCCTGTTCGACTTCTACATCGACCTTGTCGGGGAGTCGCCTGCTGCCGGGGGAATACCCACTGTGGTGCCGAAGCCCCCTTCGCTCACCAATCGTCCCAACCTCCTCTATGCATTCCAGTGGTTCGCCTTCACCGCCATCGCTTCGATCGGCTGGGTCCTCTACCTTCGCAAACAGTTCTTC
>JAUXLW010000015.1 GCA_030623545.1 Acidimicrobiia bacterium
GACCAAAAGGCCGGTCAGCTTGCTCTCGACTTCTGCACGGTCCACTCTTTTCCTCCTCTTAAATCGCCAGTCCGCCGTCGACGACAACAACCTGGCCGTTCACATATCCCGCCTGCTCACCGGCAAGATAGCCAACAGCAAACGCAATCTCTTGCGGGGTGCCAAAGCGCCCAACACTTACTCGCCGCTTCACCTCCGCCCGGGTCGCGTCATCGAGCTCCGCGGTCATATCGGTCTCGATGAAACCGGGGGCGACGGCGTTTACCGTGATGCCTCGCGACCCAACTTCCTTGGCAACAGCCTTAGTGAAGCCGATAATCCCCGCCTTGGCTGCCGAGTAGTTGGCCTGGCCGGCGTTTCCGCTAATGCCGGCAACCGAGGTAACCGAAATCACCCGGCCCCAGCGGGCTTTGACCATCGGGCGCAGAGCCACCTTGGTGCACAAGAAGACCGAGCGCAGGTTGGTCGCGAGAACGTCATCCCAATCGGTGACCTTCATGCGTAACAGCAGCCCGTCGCGAGTGATTCCTGCGCTGTTGACGAGGATCTCCACCGGTCCGAGCGATGACTCCACTTCCTGAAACAAACCCGCAACAGCTTCGTCGGAGCCGACGTCGGCACCGACGGACTTCGCCTCTCCCCCACCCGCGCGGATCTTCTCCGCAACTGCCTCGGCCTCGTCCTCGGAGCGAATGTAGTTAACGGCCACCCGGTGACCATCGGCTGCCAGTTGTTCGGCAATGGCACGGCCGATGCCCCGCGAGGCTCCAGTAACCAGGGCAACGCGTGAGATCATCCCCGCGGACCGCCTCCGAAGTAGGCGAAGTTGTCTGCCAGCAGGTCAAGAACCGTGGCGTCCGTGGGCGGAAGCTCTTCATCTATTTCGGAAATCGGTGTAACCCTCGAACCAAACTTGAGAGCGACGGCGGCCCAGCTCAGGCCGGCGCCAAAGGCGGCGAAAACCAGCTTGGATCCCGGCTGCACTCGTCCATTCTCCAGGGCTTCGGTGAGGGCGATGGGAATTGTCGCAGCCGAGGTATTGCCGTACGAGGCGATGTTGACGAACACCTTCGATGAGTCCAGTTTGAGCCGCCGGGCGGTAGCGTCGATGATCCGCACGTTGGCCTGGTGAGGAACCAGCAGGTCGATGTCGTCGACGCTCCAGCCCGCTTCCTCGATCACCGCGGACGATGCGTCACCCATCGCCTTTACTGCCCGCTTGAATACCTCGGGACCGTTCATCGAGATGGCGGCGAGCTGATGGTTACGCTCGACCTCCTTGTAGCCGGTGGCTGAACCGCTCCCCTCGGCCCACAGTATCTCAGCGACGGATCCGTCGGAGCCCATCCGGGAAGCGATGATGCCGGCATCTTCGTCCGTGGCCTGGACCACCACTGCGCCGGCCCCGTCGCCGAAGAGGACCGCAGTGCTCCGATCGCTGAAATCGAGCAAATGGGTGAGGACATCTGCTCCGATCACCAGCGCGGTGTCGATGACACCGGACGCCACCATTCCCGAAGCCGAGATCAGGCTGTACAGGAAGCCCGAGCAGGCGGCATTTTGGTCGAAAGCCCCGGCAGAGGTTGCGCCCAGCTTGTTCTGGACCATGCCGGCGGCTGAAGGCATGAGCGTGTCGGGGGTACAGGTCGCGACCATCACCAGATCGACGTCCTCCGGTTCGACTCCGGCGGCCGCTAAGGCTCGTTTCCCGGCCAACGCAGCCAAATCCGAAAGAGGAACGTGGCTGATCCGGCGCTCTTTGATGCCGGTTCTGGTGGTTATCCACTCGTCGTCGGTGTCGACGATCGATTCGAGATCGTGATTGGTGAGAAGCGTGGGCGGCAAACACTTGCCCCAGCCTGTAATTAACGCATTCCGCACTGGTACCTCCGGAGCGGTCATCTTATGGTGAATTCAATTGGCTAGCCGCCTCTTCCAGGTCCTCGACGCTGCTGACTGTGATTATCCGGGCGTCGGTAACTGTCCTCTTGGCCATGCTGGCAGTGACATCCCCCGGCCCAAGATGGACGAACGTGTCGATCCCGGCCCCGGCCATCGCCTGAAGACTCTGGCCAAACCTGACAGGTGAAACCACCTGTTGCAGAAGGGATGTGCGCACATCATCGACCGGAGCTGCCGTCAGGTTGGCCCATACCGGAAACCGGGGAGCGCCAAAGCTGACACCATGGACAGCCTCTGCCAGAAGCTCAACGGCCGGCTCCATGAAGGGGGAATGAAAGCCTCCCGCCACTTTGAGCGGCACCACCCGTCGCGCCCCATACTCACCTCCGTGCTCGGCGAACCATTCCAGATCATCCAGGCCACCGGCCATCACGATCTGGCCCGGCGCATTGAGATTGGCCACCCACAGGCTGCCCTCGTGATCGCGCCGTGTCGCAGCAGCCTCCTCAGCCCGGTCTTGATCGACGCCCAGGACGGCCACCATGCCGCTCGGCTCCTGCTCGGCCGCCCGGGCCATCGCCAGACCCCGCGCCGCCACCAGCCTGAGACCGGTTTGGTAGTCGAATACACCGGCTGCAGCCAGGGCGGTGTATTCGCCGAGGGAATGGCCGGCGGCCGCTCGCGGGTCTTCGGTAACAAGTGCAGAGAGCTCAGCCCAAAGCGCGTATGCCACTGCATAAAGGGCAGGCTGGGCCTTGTCCGTGCTGGTAAGAGCCTCCTCGGGTCCCTCGAGGCAAATAGAGCGCAACGACCATCCCAGCACCTCGTCGGCGGCCTCTCCCAGAAACGCCGGGCTGAGATCGAACAGTTCGGCGCCCATGCCGACAAACTGGCTTCCCTGACCTGGGAAAAGAATGGCGTAGCCCATGGCCTATGTGACTCGGAGGCGGAAGCGGCGGTTACCGGCCGCCGGCACCGAGCACCCTCCTAGTTGTCCGTCGCAGAAGAAAAGCACCGCGCTATTTCCCCGAAAGTCCACTAGCTGCGGCCAAAGCCTGGTCGACGGCCGCGTCGCCCACGTCGCGGTGGGTGACGAACCTGACCACTCCCGGCTTGATCAAGCTGACCAGCACATCTTGTTCACGCATCCGGTCCACGAACTCTTCTCCAGTCATCGGCAATGCATCATCGCTCAGGGTCACCATGTTGGTGGGACCTCCCCCAATTGCTTCGGAAAACATCTCACTCAGACCGGCTCGCAAGTCTCCGGCCCTGGCATGATCCTCAACCAGCCGGTCGCGGTCTCGCAACCCGATCAGAGCGGCTGCCGCCAGGACGCCGGCCTGGCGCATCTCGTCGGTTGGACGAGTGACAGTATCTGACCGGAAGTCGACTATTGAGGTAGGAGGCGGCACGGCTACCAAGTTTAGGCTGCGCTGGCCCCCGACCCCCGGGCCGCCTAAAGTCGCCATCCCCCCTAACCGAGATTTCTTTGATGCAGGTCGACATTCAAACCATCCCCGGTGCCCAGATCGCACTGCCCGACGAGTTCGATCGGCTCTACGACCTCGCTCACAACCTCTGGTGGTCGTGGGACGACACTGCTACTGCCATGTGGGGGCATGCGGATCCGGCACGCTGGGCCGAGGCCGAGAACCCCATATCACTCTTGCAGGGAACCGACATGGCGACCTGGGATCGCCTCCATAGCGACAGCCGCTTCGTGCACGATTACAAGGACGTCGTTCGTCGATTCGATTCCTACCTCACGGAGGACGACACGTGGTCATCGGAGCAGGTCCCCCCGCTGAACGGCCCGGTGGCATACATGTGCACCGAATATGGCCTCCATCACGAGCTCCCTTTCTATTCCGGTGGTCTCGGAGTGCTGGCTGGTGACCACCTGAAGACGGCCTCCGACCTGGGTATCCCGATGGTGGCGATCGGGGTGCTTTTTCACCTTGGCTATTTCCGGCAGGCGGTTGACCCGGACGGAGATCAGCAGCACTACTACCCGGCTATGGATATTTCGCGCTTGCCGGTGGATCCGGTCAGATCCCCCGGCGGCGGGCACCTGAAAGTCGATCTCGACTTTCCGGGAAGGACCGTGCGAGTGGCAGCCTGGAAACTTCAAGTAGGCCGGGTGCCGCTGATTCTTCTGGACACCGACCTCCCGGAAAACGATCCTTCCGACCGCACCATCACACACCTCCTCTACGTGCGGGGTCGGGACATGCGCCTCGCCCAGGAGCTGGTTCTCGGTGTTGGAGGCGTCAAGGTCCTCAGGAAGCTCGGCATCGCCCCGGCGGTATGGCACGTCAATGAGGGGCACTCGGCCTTCAGTCTCCTGGCGCGGACTGTAAGGCGAATGGAGGAAGGCGCCAGTTTCGACGAGGCACGGATCGGTATCCGGGCCAAGACACTTTTCACTCTGCACACTCCAGTCCCCGCCGGGAACGAGCGCTTCGACCCCGGCGAAGTGCAGCGCTATGCCGACTATCTCTTCCCCGGGATTGAGCCGGGCACCATCGCCGACATGGGCAAAACAAAAGAGCACGACGAGGGTTTCGACCTGGGAGCGCTCGCCATCAGGTTTTCTTCGTTTGTCAACGGTGTCAGCCAGCGCCATGGCCAGGTGGCGAGCCAGCAATGGAATCACTTGATTGGAGGCCCCGCCTCGGCGATCACCAACGGGGTCCACGTCCCCACCTGGGTCGGGCATTCAATACATCGAGTGTTCAGTGACGCCCTCGGGTCCGATTGGCCTGTCCGGCTGGCGGATTCGGCCACCTGGGATGAAAAGATTCGGGCAATCCCCGACGATGAGCTGTGGCATGCCCACCAGGCTCAGAAGGATGTCATGACGCGCCAAATCCGCCGGCGGATTCGTTCCCAGGCCAGCCGCCACGGACTGGGACCGGATCAGCTCAAGGAAATTGGTGAGATGCTGCCGCTCGATCGGCTCACCATTGGCTTCGCCCGCCGTTTCGCGACCTATAAGCGAGCCACCCTCCTCCTCCACGACCTTCCCCGCCTCCAGGCCATCCTCACCAACCCGGAAAAGCCGGTGCAGGTTGTGTTCGCCGGCAAAGCTCATCCCGCGGACCAGGAGGGCCAGGAACTCATTCGCCGCGTGGTGGAGCTGTCCCAGCGTCCTGAATTCCGCGGCCACCTCTTTTTCGTCGAGAACTACGACATGGCCCTCGGCCAGCTTCTCACGGGTGGCAGCGATGTTTGGCTCAACAGCCCGACACCCCCGAAGGAGGCGAGCGGCACTTCCGGCATGAAAGCGGCGATGAATGGAGCCCTCAACCTCAGTGTGCCGGACGGGTGGTGGAATGAAGCAGCCCGCCACGGCGAGAACGGGTGGTCCTTTGGGCCGCCGGGCCTCGAAAGCAGGCCGGACGCCGAGGATGCCGACTCGCTCTACGCCATCCTCGAACAAGAGGTAGTCCCGCTCTACTACACGCGAAATGGGGACAACGTCCCCAAGGCCTGGGTAGCGATGATGAAGGAAGCCATCGTGTCCTCGGCGTTCCCCTTCTCCTCACATCGCATGCTCATGCAGTACGCGGGCCAGGCCTATTTCCCGTTGGCTGAGGCCGGCGCCCAGGCAGGTCGATAGGGCTTGGCGGGAAAGCGACAGCCGGATCTGCCGTCTTATGCTGTGAGACACCGAATGGACGATTACCAACCTGCCCCGGGGGGAATCGAGTGACAGCATGGGTCGGGAACGACAACCTGGCATTGCTCACTGATTTTTACGAGTTCACCATGGCCCAGGCGTACCACGCCACCGGGGCGAGTGACCCCGCCACCTTTGATCTCTTCGTGCGCAATCTGCCACCCAATCGGCGTTTCCTGGTGGCAGCGGGCCTCGAGGATGCTCTGAGCGGCCTCGAGCATTTCCGATTTCAACCAGCTGCGGTCGATTACCTGGCCTCGCTTGATCGGTTCACACCTGAGTTTCTCCAGTACCTGTCGAGCTTCCGCTTTTCCGGTGATGTGGCAGCCATCCCGGAAGGTGAAGTGTTCTTTCAGGGTGAGCCGGTGATACGGCTGACGGCGCCACTCCCGGAGGCCCAGCTAGTAGAAACGTTCCTTCTGAACACGATCGGGTTCCAATCGATGATCGCCAGTAAGGCAGCGCGGGTCGCCATCGCTTGTGGAGATCGCTCCTTTGTCGACTTCTCAGCCCGCCGGGTCCACGGTGCCGATGCGGCCCTCAAAGCCGCTCGCGCCAGCTTCATCGGCGGAGCGGCGGCCACCTCAACCTCGCTGGCCGGGCAGTTGTACGGGGTCCCGGTGGCAGGCACGATGGCGCATTCTTTCGTGCTTTCCTACGACTCGGAGGCTGAGGCTTTTCGGCAGTTTGCCAGGGCCCACCCCCAAGACGCAGTGCTCCTGATCGACACGTATGACACCGAGAAGGGCGCCAGGGTGGCAGCCGAGGTCGCCAACGAGCTCACTGCTGAGGGCATCGTCATCCATGGAGTGCGGATTGATTCGGGAGACCTGGTTCGGCTGGGGATGTCCGTGCGGCGGATCCTCGACCACGCCGGCCAATCAGCGATAGAGATCTTCGCCTCGGGAGACCTCGACGAGTGGCGCATCGCCGAGATCGTTGCTTCCGGGTGCCCGATTGACTCGTTCGGGGTTGGTACCCGCCTTGGCACCTCTAGCGACGCCCCCAACCTGGGAGTGGTTTACAAGCTCGTCGAGGACGACGGCGGTCCTGTGATGAAGCTGTCATCTGGCAAGGTGACCGTTCCCGGCCGCAAGCAGGTGTGGCGCCGCCGGGATCATGATCTGCTGGCGCTGGAAAGTGAGGGACCCCAGGATGGGCGCCCGCTGCTGGCGGAAGTGATGGCCGGCGGGACCCGGACGCTTGACCCTGAGCCCCTCACCGAAATTAGAGAGCGACGGGCGGAGAGCGTGGCGGCTTTGCCATCCCGGCTTCACAGCCTCGTCGGACCCGAACCTCCCTATCAGGTCGTGATATCGGAAGAGCTCTCACGACTCGCAGAGAGAACCCAGCAGCAACTCCGCGGCTGACTCCCTCAGAATCTTCAGGTGAGTTTCAGGAATCTCAGGATCTCTTCAGGATCTCTGCCGTACGTTGGTTCCACGACAGAAAGGAACTCATGAAAAAACGGACCAAGCTCCTCATCGCCTCCATAACCATCGTGGGACTGACCGCGGCTGGCACGGGCGTCGCACTGAGCACTAACGATGACGACGCCACCGACCGGCCGATAACCGGCCCGGCCTACGAGCAAGCTACAAACGCCGCCCTGGCCCACCTGGGCGAGGGCACGGTCACCGAGACCGAGATTGACGACGAGGAAAGCAAGTACGAGGTGGAGGTCACAAAAGACGACGGCTCACAGGTGGACGTTCAACTCGATGAATCGTTCAACGTGGTGAGCACCGAGGCTGATGACGAGAACGACGACTAACCACGCTCACCGGCCGGGGCCAGGCGGGCAACGAATTTGCCCCGGCCCCGGCTGGTCGCGTCACTCCCCTCAGCCACTAGCACCTCGCCCCTTGCAATCACCACTTCCGGCCAGCCGGTCAATTCCATGCCCTCGTACGGCGTGTACCCGACGGCATCGTGCAAGGCGTCGTAATCGACAGTCCTGGCTTCTTCGCTCCAGACCACCAGATCAGCGTCGGCCCCCGGGGCCAAAGAGCCTTTCCGCGGATAGAGGCCACATGCCTTGGCCGGGTTGGTGGAAATCAGCCTCACAAAATCGGTGATCGACAAGACGGACGAGGCCACACATGCCGAATACAAGAGCGGAAGACGTAACTCCACTCCCGGCAGGCCATTGGCGACTCTGGTAAATGATGTCGCCGCCCCATCCGGCAACTTCTGTTCCATCGTGTATGGCGAATGATCGGAGGCCACTATGTCGATCTCTCCCCTGGCCAGGGCCGCCAGCAGCCCCGCCCGCTCAGACGAGCCCCGCACGGGTGGGCTGGACATGAAGGGCGCGGCGGTTTCGATGGGCTGATCCAGCAGGGACTCATCGAGCAGCAAGTAGTGGGGGCAGGTCTCGACGGTGACATCCAGACCTCGAGCCCGGCCCCCGGTGGCCACCGCAACTGCTTCGGGTGTGGAAATGTGGGCTAGATAGAGTGCCGTCCCTGCCTCCTCCGCCAGCGCAATGGCCGCCGTGACACCTGCCAGCTCAGCCGAGCGGCTGTGCGAAGCGGCATGGCCCCTGGCCCCCAACTCACCGGCGGCAATCGCCCGCTCCCTGCCGGCGGTCACCATCGCATCATCTTCGGCATGAACCATCACGGTCAAACCCAGATCTCGAGCCGCAGCCATGACCGCCAGGATCTGAGACCCATCGAGCTTGAGTCGGTCGTAGGTGAGATAGACCTTGACCCCGACAATCCCCAGGCCGGCTGCCTGCCGCAACTCCGGCTCGGCCCGGGCCCAGTCGGTGATGATGACGTGGAATGCGAAGTCAACGGTCGCCTGTTGCCGGGCCCGCTCCAGGGCATCATGCAAGACTTCCAGTACCGAAAGGCCCCGATGCTGGGCGGCGAAGGGAACGATGGTCGTGGTCCCGCCGTGCACTGCAGAACGAGATCCTGTCCAGAAGTCATCAGCGGTTACGTCGCCCATGGATGACACCTGCCCGAGATGAACGTGGCTATCCACCCCGCCGGGAATTACGTAGCGCCCACCCGCTTCGATTTCGGCGTCACCAGGGCCCAGACCTGGTCCCAGCGCCGCCACCACTCCTTCGCTAATCCCCACGTCGGCTTCGAGAACTTCATCACCGTCCACCACTCGTCCGTTGCGCACGACAAGGTCGAACCTCACCGGGGTGCGCGGATATCGGTTATGGGCCTTTCCGTCGAATGCTCGAGGCGTTCCAGTAGCCGATCTAGTTCTTCTGTCGCGATCGGGTCGAGCGCGGTGGAGGGATAGCGGGCAGCGGCGCCGGCAATCGCTCCCCGCCGCCGAAGGATCTCCTTGCGCACCGCTATTCCCAACCGGAGCTCGTGGCGATTGACGGGCAGGTACTGGTCGAAGAGGTCCTCCGCCTGGTCCGTGCTGCCCTCGTCCGATAGTGCGATCACGGTGGCGAGTACGTCCGGGAAGGCGAAGCCGGTCATGGCCCCGTCACCGCCCCTGGCCAACTCCTGGGGCAGATGAATCCCGTTGTTGCCGGTGAAGATCGTGACGGGACGGACTCCATCCTCCTCGGCGGCCCGCAACGCCGAAAGTTTGGCGAGCCCCGGCTCGTCCTCATGCTTGAGCGCTACCACTGAGGGACAGTCCTCCACGATCATGCGCCAGCAATCGACGGAAATGTGCACCCCATTGGCTTTCGGGAAGTCCTGAACACAAATCGGCACGTCAACGCCCAGCGCCTGGGCTGCGGCCTTGAAGTAAGCGGCCACGGTACGATCACCTTGCAGCCCTGCCAATGGTTGCAACATGACCCCGGCACAACCCTGTTCCATCGCGAAGTGGCTGAGCGCTTCAACCCGGGCCAGGGAGCTACTCGAAACCCCCACGATGATCGGTATCCGACCACCGATGGCCTCGGCGGCATGGCCCACCACAGTCTCGGCTTCGGCGTCGGTCATGCGGTTGGCCTCACCCATGACTCCCAGCAGGGCAACCCCGCTCGCCCCGCAGGCGAAGTAGAACTCCATGAGTGTGGTGATGCTTGGAACATCGACCGCACCGGTGTCCACAAGCGGGGTGACAGCCACTGCCACCAGGCCGCCGGTCGGCAAGGCCGGGCTCGTCATTTCAGGGCCCCCCGGCCGTTGGGTCGCTAACGGCTCGCATTGCGGCAGCTACGGCGGCCCGGCACGGATCGATGACCGGCACGCTCAGCCGGGCTTGGAGGCGCTCCGCCATGTGGGTCATCCCCGTGCAGCCGAGCACGACGGCCCCGGCCCCGGCCCTCACCAGGGATTCTCCCGCCTCCTCGACCCTCTCGTAAGCATCCTCAGTTTCGAGGTCGAGCACACCGAGGCCCACCGCTATGTCGGCAACAACTCGCTCCTCGATCCCCAGGCGCTTCCAGTAACGCTGATGGCGTGGAATCGAGTCCTCGACGCTGGAGACTATTCCGACCTGATCGGAAATCGAGATTGCGGCCCGGAGAGCGCTTTCGGCAATGCCGAACGAAGCGATATCGCCACTTCTGCGCAGCTCGTCGAGACCCGGGTCGGAAAAGCAGGCAACCACGTAGGCGGCCGCCCGACCATGGGCTTCGGCGGTAGCAAGCAGAGGTAGGACACTCGCGGCCACCTCAGCATCGCTCTCGATGGCAGGGGGCCCGCCCGGCGAGGTCACCACAGTGAGGTTGCCACCAAGCACCGACACCGCATCGCGAATCTGCCGTGTTATTCGCTCGGTGCTGTTGGGGTTGATGACAACTATCGGCCCGGTCATGACTCGCGGGGGCGGGCGGACCGGATGATCAACCGCTCGACGCTTTGCCGGAGAGGAAGCCGGCTACTCTCCGCCCTCGCCGAGGCCTTCCACGAGATCCTTGGCCTTCTCGGAGCCGCTCTCGATCTTGTCGGTGTACTTGCCACCGGTCTTGTCGTCGGCCACTTCAGCGGCTTTGTCGATACCAGCCTCGATCTTGTCGCCGTGCTCCTCAGCCACGTCGGCGGCCTTCTTCTTGAACTTGTCGAATATGCCCACTACCCGTCCTTTCTGAGTCGAACCCACAGTAATCCGCCCCTTCTCAAAGGAACAAGGGCGTCAACCAACAACGCCGCTGATCGCCGCCTGTAGCTGTGACGCGACGTCGCCCAGCAGCAGGTGCCTCCCGGCCTGGACTACGTGCCTCCCACCGATTACTACGTCGGTCACATCATCCTGGTTGGCGGCGAACATAACCGCCGCGAGCGGGTCGTCAATCCCTGCGGTTCGCACCGAGTGGAGGCCGACGGTGGTGAAGTCGGCCTGGAAACCGACCTCGAGTTTCCCTCCCCTCCAACCCAGGCTCTTCATACCGTTGCCGGAAGCAATCGACAACAGGTCGGAGCCGCTGTGTGAGCCGCGAGCTCCATGTGCCAACAGGGTGTGCAGCTCGACCAACCGGGCCTCTTCCAGAATATCGATCACGGATTGGCCGTCGCTTCCGACCGCAAGCCGGGCTCCGGCGTCCTGCAGACTGGTGGCAGGGCCAATGCCGTCGCCGAGCTCTCTTTCCGTTGTTGGGCAGAAGCAGACCGTCGTGCCGCTCTGGCCAAGCCGGACGATGTCGTCGGGTAATAGGTGAGTTGCATGGACTGCGGTGCTCAGCGGCCCCAGAGCCCCGGCTTCGGCGAGCATGGCAGTTGGTGTCATACCGGTCGCGGCCAGCGCCGCTTCGTTTTCGGCCGGCTGTTCGGATAGATGGAAGTGGAGCGGAACGTTGCTCGCCAGGGCCCAGCCGGCAACCACCCTGGCGGAATCAACGTCCACCGCTCGCACGCTGTGGACGGCAGCCCCAACTACCACGGCGGGGTGGGTGCCTAAATCTGTTACCCGCTCGGCCCAGGCCTCGACCGAACCATCAGAGAAGCGGCTTTGAGTCCCCCGGGGTGGTTCGTCGAAGCCCGCCCGCAGGTAGCACGTGTCGAGGAGGGTGAGGCGAATCCCGGCTTCAGCGGCGGCCGCGACCAGCGCCATGCCCATTTCGTTGGGGTCGGCGTAGGGCGTCCCTCCTGCCTGATGGTGGAGGTAGTGGAACTCCCCCACTGCAGTTATTCCGGCCAGGACCATCTCGCCGTAGACGGCCCTGGCCAGGCGGAAGTAGGACTCGGGGTCGAGGCGATCGGCAAGGCGATACATCTCGTCGCGCCATGACCAGAAAGTCGCCGCGCCCTGCTGGGCACTCCCGCGAAGAGCTCGATGGAAGGCGTGGGAGTGTGCGTTGGCCAAACCGGGCACGGTGAGCCCGGCAAGTGGCATCGCATCGGGATCGACCGGAGCGTCGGCGGTCACCCGCACGATCCGTCCGTTCTCCTCCTCGATGACCACGCTCTTGGCAACCCGCCCAAGCCAGGCCTGATCACAGTGCCAGCGGTTCACTGCCACGCCAGGCGCTCCAGTGCGGCTGCCAGCGCTTCGACCCCGCGCACACAGTCCTCCACCGACGCTGCTTCCTGCGGGCTGTGGCTCACGCCGGTCGGATTACGAACGTGGAGCATGGCCGTGGGCACATGCTCGGCGAGGACGGCGGCATCATGGCCGGCCGCAGTCGACAGTTCGCCGGGCTCTATCCCCAGTCCTTCCAAGGATTCTGCCAGCCGGCGTCGCAACTCGGCATCGAAGATGATCGCCGGAGTGAGGGATTCGGCCTCCAGCACGAAGGAGACCTCATGCAGTGCGGCCTCATATTCGACCTCGTCTCGCCAATCGGAGACCAGGCTCTCCAGTGCTTCGTGGCTGGAAGCCCGGGCATCGAGCCAGGCTCGGACCCGGGAAGGAACCGTGTTGGTGGTGTTGGGGATGACCTCGATGCGACCGATGGTGGCGCGGGCACCGCGGGCTGCGGCCTGTTCCCGGGCCGCCCTGATGGCTGTGGCGAGAGCCATCGCCGGGTCGCGTCGATCACCCAACCTGGCTGCACCGGCATGATCAGCAGCGCCCGACAACTCGAGGCGCCATCTGCCGTGCGGCCAAGTCCCAGAAATGACTCCCACCGGCTGCTCGTGATCGGCCAGGCCGATCCCCTGCTCAATGTGCAACTCGACCAGGCACCGCAAGGCAGCCACTCGCTCGGGATCGGCGCCGATCAGTGCCGGATCCAGGCCGGCATCGCTCATGGCCCGTTCATAGGTGATGCTTTCGCGGTCGGCCAACTTGCGCACCCGCCCGGGCTCAGTTGTTCCTGTCATCAGCCTGGACCCCAGCGTGGGAAGGCCGAAGCGGGCTCCTTCTTCCTCCACAAAAGCCACCACTGCGATCGGGCGGAGAGGCTCGGCATGGCGCTGCTGCAAGAGCTCGACGGCTAAGAATCCGCCTACTACGCCCAGGGCGCCGTCGTAGGCGCCGCCGGCGACAACAGTGTCTAGGTGGCTTCCGGTTGCCACCACGTCGGTCCGCGATTCACCCCACCAGGCCCAATCGTTGCCGTTGCGATCGGTTTCAACCTCGAGGCCAAGGCGGGTGGCTTCCGAGACGAACCACGTCCGGGCCTCGAGGTAGGCCGGGGTCCATGTCAAGCGTTCGTAGCCACCGCCGGGGCTGCGCCCAATATCGGCC
>JAUXLW010000106.1 GCA_030623545.1 Acidimicrobiia bacterium
CGAGGTCCAGCTGAGTGAGACCACTCTCGATCATTGTTTCGATGTGGGTCGTTACCTTCGCAACTCCGAGGCAGTGTTCCGCCGTCTGGAGGAGGTGACCTTGTAATGGTGAAGATCGACCCCGATCTACTCGAGATCATGGTTTGCCCGGTGAGTCACGCTCCTTTGCAGCAGGTGGGCGATTTCCTGGTCTCGACCGACTCCGCCACCAGGCTGCGCTACCCGATAAAAGACGGAATACCGGTCATGCTCGAGGAGGAGGCGGAGGAAATGTCTCCCGACGACTGGAAGTCGGCTCTCGAAGCTGAATAATCGGGTGGGCGTCTATGCGTCGTGCCAGACTGGCGATTCATGAGCGATTTCGTCGACAGGTTCACAAACACGGTCGCCCCCGTCATAGCTTTCGACAACAACGTCGAAATTGTGAAAGCTCAGGGCGCCCGGCTGACCGACCGTTCCGGCAAGACCTATCTGGATTTCGGTGCCGGGATTTCGGTGACCAATTGCGGCCACAACCATCCGCAGATCGTGGAGGCGGTCCATCGCCAGGTGGACCGCCTATGGCACGGAGGGGGCACCTTTCGATTCGATGCGTACGTTTCTGCTGCCGAGAAGCTGGTGTCGGTGGCGCCGGCGCCTATCGACATGTTCTTCTTTATGAGTTCAGGAGCCGAGGCGGTGGAGGCGGCGGTCAAGCTGGCACGTCACACGACGGGCCGCCAGGGGGTGGTGGTGTTTCGGGGGGGATTTCACGGTCGTACGATGGGCGCCGTCAGCTATACGACTTCGACGGTCAAGTACCGCACCGGGTACCACCCGCTGCTTCCCTCGGTTTTCGTGACCCCGTTCCCGCACCCGTTTCGACAGGGACTCACCGAGGAAGAGGCCACCAGCCGGGCACTGGACGAGTTCCAGCAGATGCTGCGCCACGTGGTGGCTCCTGAAGACATTGCCTGTTTCCTCATCGAGCCGGTGCAAGGTGAAGGTGGCTATTACCCGGCTCCGTTGCGATTCCTCCGCGAGCTTCGCGAGATGGCCGATCGCTACGGCATCCTCCTCATCGCCGACGAGATCCAGACCGGTTTTGGCAGAACCGGGGAGTGGTGGGCCGTCGATCACTACGGAGTGGAGCCCGACATACTGACTTTGGGGAAAGCGATTGCCAACGGGCTCCCCCTATCGGCAGTGGGGGCTTCGCGGGATCTTTTCGGAAAGTGGCCGCCGGGCAGCCATGGCTCCACCTATGGCGGCAACGCGGTGGCGTGTGCCGCTGCTGTGCAGGTGGTTGACGTGATCTCCGGGTTGGTTCCACAAGTGCCCGCCCTCGGGGAGCATGCCATGAGCCAGCTGCGCAAGATCAATGACTCTCATCCGACGGTGGGTGATGTGCGCGGCCTCGGTTTGATGATCGCCATCGAGCTGACAGATGACGAGGGCCAGCCCGATTCCGGAGCACTCGAGTTCGTTCGCAAGCACGTTCTCGAGGCCGGACTGATTTTTCACCCGTGTGGTCCTGCCCACAACATCGTTCGTTTCATCCCGCCACTCGTGGTAACAGTTGCCGAGTTAGATGAGGCGGTGGGGATGATCGACGACGCTCTTACGGCGTGGGAAGCGAGTCACTAGACCCCGGGCGCCGGAGCCTCCTCGTGGACGGTTACCGCCGATCTCCGGCGCCGCTCCCGGATGGCGTAGGTCGTGAGCAGGGTTCCCAGGGCAAGGTATTGCACCCAGTCCCCCCACCGGGAATAGAGCGTCAGCCCGGCGCTGCGATAGTTGAGGGTCGTTGTCAGCACCTCTTCCGCGAACAAGTCGGTCTGGTCCGTGACCGAGCCATCTGCGGTGATGAAGGCCGATCGTCCGGTAATTGCCGCGTGAACTATGTCGACTCCGTGTTCGGCTGCCCGCATCCTGGTCATTGCGATGAACTGATCGGTGGCAGGCGAATCACCAAAGGTGGCCTCATTGGTGGCGATCACCAGGAGCTTGGCGCCCTGGCGGATGACGGGACGTACCGAGCGGGCAAAGGCGCCTTCGAAGGAGATGACGGATCCGAGCCGTCCGCCGGGAAGATCAAAAGTTGTGTGTTCCTCGCCGCGCAACATGTCACGAGGCACCTGGTCCAGAGGAGGGAACCAGTCGAGCAGCGGCCGGAGCGGGACGTATTCTCCGAAGGGCACAGGATGGTGCTTTTGGTACTCGCCGATGATGTCGCCGGAGGGATCGATCACAACGTTGGCGTTTATGAAGGTTGTGGCGTCCACGTTGCGGTGCGACCCCACCAGGAAATAGGCGTCGAGCCGCCGTGCCTCGGCTGCGACCTGAGATGCGGTGAGGGGGTGGGTCACCAGCTCGAAGTTGCCTCCGACCGAGCTCTCAGGCCAAACCACCAGATCGACCTGGTCGGCGCCGAGGGCCCTGGTCAATGTGAGATGAGATTGGAATATCAGGGCATTCTCATCTGCGCAATGCGTTCCGGGACAAGGGGATCCGCCCTGGACCAGGGCAATGTTCACCGGAGCCCCGTTGGCCGACGGGGGGAAAAGCCCGCCCACCAGGGTCAATAACAACACCACGGCGACAGGCGGCCACACCCACGCGGCGGGCCGGCGTTGGTCGGTAACAAACAAGGTCAGGCCTGCGGCGACACCGATGATGACCACGGACCACCCGGTGGTGCCGATGAACTGGGTGGCGGCCCGGGGCCACTCGTACTCCCCAACCGGGTAGCCGAGCGAGCCCCAGGGAAATCCCCCAAAGGGGATGCGAGCCCTGGCGAACTCGATCAGGGCCCAACCCCCGACTGCCATCACCCACCAGGCTCCCAGCGACCAGCTCCTCGCCGAGTGAACCAGCAGTGCATAGAAAACTGAGAAAGCTGCCAGGGCCAGAACCAGACCAACCACAGCCACGATGCCGGCCCCTTTGACCCACCACAGGAGCAATCCATTGAACGTGACGCCGTAAACAAGGCCGATCAGGGCCGCCCCCTTGCGGCCCTCTACCCTGCGGAGGGCTGCCAGGAGCGGCGTCGGCGCGACAAACACGAGCGCCCCCCACCCCAGAGGCGGAAAGGCCGCCCACATGAGAAAGGCGGACAGAAGGGGAGCAAGCTCGATGAGCATTGAAGATAGGGTACGGCGATGGATGATCTCACGGTGGCACTGACTGCGGCGCGGATGGGTGCCGAGGTGGTGCAATCTCTGTTTGGTCGGGTGCAAACGGCTACTTTCAAGGGTGTTGTCGATCCGGTGACGGAGGCCGATCACCGGTCGGAGCGGGCCATCCTCGAGTTTCTGGCCGATGCCAGGCCGGATGATGGGGTCTTGGCTGAAGAGGGGGGCGGATCCCGCGAGTTGGGCGGCCGCCACTGGCTGATTGATCCACTCGACGGAACGGTCAACTTCCTACACGGCCTGCCCCAGGTGGCAGTTTCGGTGGCGTTGTATGAGGACGGTGTCCCGCTGGCTGGTGTGGTCGTCGATGTGCTGCGACCCGAGGAGTTCACAGCTGCGGCGGGGCAGGGGGCGAGACTCAACGGTCAACCCATCTCCGTTTCGGTGGTGGATGATCTGGGCGGGGCGATGGTCGCTACGGGATTCCCCTATGACAGGCGGGAACGTGGAGTTGCTTACGCCACCATCGTCGGCACGGTGCTCGAGGAAGTACGGGGTATTCGGCGGTTTGGCTCGGCGGCCCTCGACCTCGCCTGGGTTGCTGCTGGACGCTTTGATGGCTACTGGGAGTTCGGTCTTGGTCCCTGGGACATTGCAGCCGGGATGATCTTGATCACTGAAGCGGGAGGCCGGGTGACCGATCATCACGACAACCAGAGCGGGGTTTTCGATGACATCTATATCGCCGCCGGCCCGGCGCTGCATCCGCAGCTCCTGGCGTTAGTGAACCGGGCGATGCCGACCGGCTGGCCGCAAAACCGCTGAAGCCGTCCCCCTTCGTGGTCGATGCCTTCGACCATGAGACCCGCACTGATGTTGGCGATTGCCGCGTCCCTGGTGGCCTCAGCCTGCGCCGGCCAGAGTGCCAGCGGGGTCGAGGGAAACCTGCCGCCTCTGCCGGCTGCTGTTACGACGACCACTACGTCGACAATCTCCCCACCGATGCGCGTAGACGACCGGGCTGCCGACCTGGAAGCTCAGGCCGAGCTCGAAGCGGGTTTGGAGGTCGCCCGCGACATCTACGGGTCCCGGGGCACTTTCGATGCGTCGATGGCCGAGCTGAACGCGATGGGCCAGGATCGAGTCTTTATTGGCCTGCAGGATGCCGCATTCGTCAATGGTGTTGTTTACGACCCCCATGATCAGCGGGTGACCCTCTATCGAGAGAGCGCTTCGGGTACCTGGTTTTGCATCGACCAGTACGCCAGAGCGGAGACCGACTTTGGCCTCGGCGACTCGTTTGAGGCCGCACTCAGGGATTGCAACGATGGGGTCACGACAGTGGGATGGAAGAACGCTTTTGCAGCCAACGGACTCGACGAATCGGCCATCGAGACTCTGTTGATTCGGTTCTCCAGATATCTCGACCAGGGAGAGGTCGCCCTGGCCCATAGCACGTTTCATCCTCGCGTGGCATGCCCGGTGGAGGAGCTGGTGGCTTCGTGGCCTGAGGGTCGGGGCCTGGGATCTGAGGCAAGGCTCGAGCTGACAGACATTGACATCAGTGGTGATGAGGCCGTCGCCATGATCAACTTCGGTGATGCGACGGAGCTTGCCTGGAACCTGGAACGGTATGGAGACCGCTGGTACCACTCTGCCGAGGCATGCCGGGTCCTGGTGCCGGTGGCCGTCGCCGCTCAAGACACTCAGGCGCGGGATCTGCTCATTGACGGCCTGGCGGCGACGCGGAGCGGATTTGTCGACAGGTCTGCTTTCGACTTCTTGCCCGCCACGCTGGCCCGACTGGAGCCGACAATCGCCTTCGTGTCCTTGAGGGACGTCGACTGGGCGCTGGTGGGCTACGAGGGCCATGAAACTTTTGGGCTTGTCGTGACCGTGGGTGCCCCGGGACATTTCTTCTGCGCAGTGGAGTCCCTGGGCGCGGTAACCGGATACGGGGTAGGCGAGACGCTGGTCGAAGTCGCCAGCCAGGCTGGTTGCTCGCAGAGCACGGCAGGCTTGCCCGACTTTCCCGGGTGACGGGTAGTCAGCAGTCGGCAGGAGCGCTTCCTGCTGCCTGGAATTGCTCCTCTCCCACTTAGTGAAACGGAGTGGGGGAGGTTGGGAGGGGGTGGTTTACCAACAAAGGCACCCTGAGCAGAGCGTTGGTGAGGCCCGATGGTTGAGTCAAGAGCTGGCCTGGCACGCACCGGACCAACAGTTGATTGTTGGGCGCCGCCTTGTGCAGGGTCATCTCTAAGCAACAATTGTGGGTGAAGTCAAGCTGGCGGCATTCCTGCTGTTGGTGGGCGCCA
>JAUXLW010000141.1 GCA_030623545.1 Acidimicrobiia bacterium
CCGAACGATCGCGTCCCCCTCGGCCGGCAGATGCTCCTGGACCAGCGCGGTCCGGTCGGGCCCCAGCTCAATCGTCCCGGCTCTTGCGGCCCCGGCGAGCTGAGCCGGTCCTTCGAACGACCGAATGCCGGCACCACTTCCTCCGAGGTTGGGCTTGACCAGCACGGGAAACTGCAAGCCTCGTGCGGCCACCGAAGCTTGACTCGCATGAGTGATGACCCTGGCCCGGGGGTGGGCGATCCCGAGCCGGGACAGCAATCCGAGCTGGCGGGCTTTCGAAACCTCGACCGAGAAGGCTTCGTGACTGTTGAGAACAGGCGTCCCGATCTCATCCAGGTACGCAAGGTAGTGAAGCGTTTGTGAGGCTGCCTGTTCCTGGCCGCGGAGCCAGGCCGAGGGGCTCATGCGGTTGACAACGAGCGAATAGTTGGTGGAACGTTCGGCGGGATCGAATGCGAGGTCCTCGAGCAAGATGCGCCGGTAGGGGACCCCCCGTCGTTCTAGTTCAGCGAAGAGCGGCTTGAACCACTCGGGATGTTCGTAGAGGATGCCGACCGGCTTCATGATTTGCTCGCGGCCGTCCCGGGCTGAACGCCCGAGCGTTGCTTAGATTCGACAACAGGTCCTGCATTGTTAGTCATGGCCGCTCCTTCTATCTGGGGAGTAGAAAAAACCCCGCACCCGGTGAATCCGGTGCGGGGATATGAGTAAAGGTGTTTTGCTAGTGGATCGCTACGCGCTGACCTCCCCGCACCTGGTAGGGCAACAGTAAGGCATGCAGTTGGCTGCGCAGCTCTTCTTCATTGAAAGGGAGTCTACGCAGGTCGGCTACGGCGTCAACTAACTCCTGCCAACAATCAGCTAGCCGACCACCGATTTGGTGAGGCCGATGAATTCCTCGTCGGTCACGAGGCCGCCCTTGGACACGCTGAGATCCTTCACGGCAGCGAGCACGTCGGCCCGCTTTTCCTCGGGGATATCCAGGCCGAGCTCAGCGCTCTTGATGTCGATGCTGGCCAGGCCACTCTTCTTGCCGAGCACGATCCCGCGGGGAGCGCTCACCACCTCGGAGCTGTACGGCTCCACCGCCTGGGGGTCGTGGAACTGGGCGGCGACGGCGCCGCTTTCCCGAACGAAGAGGTTGCGACCGGTTAGCGGCTTGTACGGCTCGAGGTCGTAACCGGACACGCGTCGGACGAGCTCGGCGACCTCCTGGATGCGCTCGAACCGCATGTTGGTTGCCACGCCGTAGAGCGCTTCGAGTGCCATTGCGAACTCGGGGAGGTTGGCGTTGCCGGCCCGCTCGCCCATTCCGTTGACGGTTCCCTGCACCCAGGTGGCGCCGGCGCGGACTGCAGCAATCGACCCGGCGGTTGCAAGTCCGAAGTCGTTATGGCCGTGCCAATGAATGGGGATGTCGGGACCCACCCAGGAGCGGGTCTTGTGGACGAGAAATGCGGCTGCTTCGGAAGAGGCGATTCCCAGCGTGTCGACCACTGCCACCTCCTTGGCTCCGGCCTCAACCGCTGCCCGGTACACCTCAGCGAGGAAGCCCAGGTCGGCCCGGGTGCTGTCGACTGCGAAGTAACACACGGTGACGTCGTTCTCGGTGGACCACTGAACCGCGGTCACGATGCGCCCCAAGACCTTCTCACGGCTCATGCCGTATGCCTCGAGCTTGCCGTCGCTTACAGGTGATTCGATGACCGCGCCCCTGACGCCGAGGTCGAGTAGCTGTTCCACATCGGCAGGGACCGCTCGGGAAAAACCCCAGATCTCGGCATCCAGGTCGGCTTCCATGATGAGCTCGTAGGACTTGACGTCGTCGTAGGACACACGGGGGAAACCTGCTTCTATGCGGTCCACTCCCAGGTCTGCCAGGGCCCGGGCGATCTCGAGCTTGGCCTCCGGCCCCAAGTTGACTCCAACCGTCTGTTCGCCATCGCGGAGGGTGGAGTCGTACAGGCCAACGTGGGCGACGCCCTCGATGGCGGTGCCGGCATCGGCGTTGATCGTCCCCGTCCAGACCTTGCTTTCATCGAGCATGTGCCGTCCTCCTGACCGACGGATCCTACCGGTCAGGAGGCTCGAGGCTCCGCCGGTAGCATGCCGCTACACGGGTCGAGGAGAGACGATGGCATGGCCGGTTGATGAGGTTCGATTGCAGCGGGTCCGCGACGCCATGGAGGAGGCCGACCTCGACGCCCTGGTTGTGCGGGCCCCCGACAACGTCCACTACCTCACCAACTACTGGGCGATGAAGGCGTGGGAGATCGCCATCCTCCCGCGGGAAGCCGATCCCATAGTCCTCGCGGTCGAACCGCAGGAGCTCGATGTGCGGCGCAACGCCTGGACCGACGACATCGTGTTTTTCAAAGGCTTCAACGTTGATGATCCCCGGCCTGCTTTTCTGCGGGCCCTGGAAAAGGCGATCGGTGTCCTCCAGGAACGCGGGCTCACCCGCCGCATCGGAGTCGAGACCTCGAACGCGGTCCAGAGCCCGGAGCGGATGACCGGCGAGCCCACCGTCTACTGGAAGGGATACTTCGACGACCTGGAGGATGCCATCGACGAAGTCGTGGATTGCACACCCATGCTCACGCGGCTGCGGATGATCAAGACCGACCAGGAAGTGGAGCGCATCCGAATCACCAACGATCTGGCGGCCGAAGCCGTTCAGTACGTGCGCGACAACATCCGGGCCGGCATGAAGGACGCCGAGGTGGGCGCCATGTACGAGGGTTACGTTCACAGCCACGGCATTGGTTACCGGAATACGATCGAAATGGCCCGGGCTTTCACTCTCGTCTGGTCCGGCGACAGCATCCAGACTTTCACGGCCACCAAGAACACGGTCGTGCAGGAGGACGCTCCCACACTCATGGAGATCTGGACCTGCGCCGACGGCTACTGGAACGACCTCACCAAGAACGCCTGTCCGGGGACGCTGTCTCCGGAGTACAACACCCTGCTCGAGCTTTTGCTCAGCGTGTGGGACGAGGCGGTGCGCGACCATCTTGGACCCGGTGCCAGCCTGGCGGAGCTCGACGGCTTCATTCGTGCCCGGATTGCCGAAGGGGGTTACCCGGGCCAACCCTCCCACTATGTGTGTCATGGAGTTGGCAGCCGGGCGCACGAGCCACCGTGGGCGCACCCTATGAGCGACCAGCTAATGGAGGCGGGGATGGTGCTGGCCGTGGAGCCGGGCATCTATTGGGAAGGTGGAGGCGGCCTCCGTCTCGAAGACAACTTCCTGATCACCGACGACGGCGCTGAGAAGTTGTGTTCGGCTCCCGAGGACTTCCGGTGAGCTTCGAATCGGTCTGTGTCATTGGTGCCGGGTCGATCGGGAGCCTGTGTGTCGGCCATCTCGGACAGGTCGCCAACGTCTCAGTTCTGGTGCGCCGACCCGAGCACGCCGCGGCATTGAATGAGAAGGGCCTCACGGTTTCCGGCAAGTCTGAGTTCACCAGCAAAGTGGTTGCCGGCACCGACCCCGCTTCCCTTCCCGACCCGGAGCTGATCGTCATCGCCACCAAGGCAATGCAGGTGGAGGCGGCCGCGAAGGCCATCGAGGGTCGCTTCGGCGACGCGATCGTCATGACCATCCAGAATGGGCTTGGCTCCGAGGCCGTGGTGGCCGGCCACGGCGACTGGCCCATTATTTCGAGCGTCACGTTCATGAGCGGCACGAAGGAGTCTGACACTCACGTCCACTACGAGCTCGACACCGCCACCTGGATGGGTCCGTTTCACCCTTCAGGCACAGCCTTCGAGTCCGTCCAGGCGGTTGGTGAGCTGTTTGCGAAAAGCGGTCTGAAAGTCGAGGTTCTGCCGGACGTGCGCCCGGCCCAGTGGTCCAAGCTCATTTTCAACGCTTCGGTAAACCCGGTGGCGGCGCTTACCGACTTGCCGCATGTGCAGTTGTTCGCCAGGCGCGAGCAGGAGTCGGACCTCGGCCACCTGATGTACGACCTCATCGAAGAAGGGAAGCAAGTGGCGGCCGCGGCCGGAGTCGAGCTATTCGAAGACCCCTGGGAAATGAACTCGCGGGCAGTGCAGCAGGGTGCCACTCACGACGACGAGTACGCCCACGTCCCATCGATGCTGGCCGACGTTCGGGCGGGCCTTCCAACGGAGATCGACTTCATCCTCGGGTCGCTGGTGCGGGAAGCGGCGCGCCTGGGAGTCCCGGTGCCAATTTCGGAGGCCCTTTACCGTTTGGTCAAAGGTCGCGAAAGCTCGTACGACAAGTGAGGAGAGTGCCAGCGTGAAGGTCGGCATAGTTGGCTCCGGGGCCGTCGGGAGCCTGTTCGCGGCGCATCTGGCCCGGTTGGAGGGAGTGGAAACCTGGGTGTACGACCTATCCAAGCCACATGTCGACGCCATCAACGCAAACGGCCTCCGCCTCACCGGCGTCGGCGAAATCCACTCCCACCCCCGGGCGACAACGGATGCCGGTGAACTGCCGGCCCTGGACTTCGGAATTGTGGCAACGAAAGGGATGCACACCCGCTCGGCCATCGAGGCAACCGCCGGAGCCTTCGCCGATGGAGCGGTCTGTTCGGTGCAGAACGGAATCGGCAACGAGG
>JAUXLW010000043.1 GCA_030623545.1 Acidimicrobiia bacterium
ACCGACGACACGGTCATGTTGATTGAACCGATTGTGGATATTGGATGATGAGAAGCACTTGGCGAAGGTTTAGAGAGGACGAACGGGGGGTTGTGATTGTTCAGCTAGCCCTAACGGCTGTCCTTTTGATGTTGATGACAGCATTCGCGGTCGATCTCGGGTGGTTTTTCCTCAACGCCAGCCGGGTCCAACGAGCTGCGGATGCCGCTGCCCTGGGGGGAGTGGTCTACATGCCGGACCTAGAGGCTATCGGTGTCGATCGGGCCGAACGTGTCGCTGCCGCCAATGGCTATATCGACGGTGAAGATGGGGCAACGCTGACGATTGTTCCCAAGCCGGACGGCAAGGCCAATCAGCTCGAGGTGACCGTTAGCCACGAGGTGCCGACGTTCTTCTTGCAAGTGCTCGGCCAAAGCACGCAGACGATTTCTCGCACCGGGCGGGCCGAATACCTCAGGCCGCTTCCCATGGGCAGCCCGGAGGGGCAATTCGGGAACGATGGGGAAGATGGCGTCGACCCCAGTTGTGTTGACGATCCCTGTTTCTGGGCCAACATTCACGGCACGTTCACCAATACCGGTATGGGTGACGCGTTCTCATCCTTCTGTCGGTACGGCACGGGGTGGGGGGGCAGCAACAACTCGAATTGCCCGGAGAGCGGTGACCACCGTGGCGAGCGCGGCTATTTGTATTCGGTGGGCCACACCGGCGCATCGTTTGCCATTCAGGTGCAGAACATCAACTTCGAGCGTGGCGGGAGCGAAGACCAGTTCGAGTGGTGTACAGAGTCAAAGGTATGTGAAGAAGGTCCGACCACCAGGGTACGGGTGTATCGACCTGATCCCACGCCGCTCTCACTTGAACCGACCGGCCTGGTTTGTGAGCGGACATATGATCCGGTCGACGCGCCTTCTGGGTACCCATGGGTGGAGGTGTGCCCGATCCTTGCTCCCGAGCCGGGGGCCTATACCGTTGAGGTGAAAATCGTCGACGACCCAGACACCATCGTTGATGACGCCGGTCTCAACCGCTATTCGATCAGGGCAACTGGTGGAGCCACCATCAGCGCTCTCGGGGATATGGCGATCTGGACCAACCTCACCGGCAACACCACCTTCTTCTTAGCGCGAGTCGACGAGTTCTACGACGGAACGACACTGGTCGTCGAGATGTTCGATCCGGGTGATACCGGAGGAACCTTCGGCCAAACCAACCAGATCTTCCTGGTCGACCCTGGCAGTGATCCCGATATTGGAGCGTGGACCGGAGGGTGCCGAATCTCGATCAAGAAAAACGGACAGGCCGATTTCGGGGCTCCGGTAACGGTACCCGCGGGCAGCGATTGTTTGATTGACGCCACCCGACCGCACAACGACTACGACGGCGACTGGCTGCGCATTGAGGTTGATCTTCCGGAGTCCTACACGTGCACGGACTGCTGGTGGAAGATCCGCTACGAGTACACGGGGACAGCTAGCGACACGACCACCTGGCGGGCGTTCATTGCTGGTAGCCCACTGCGGCTGGTTCTCGGAGGCTGATTCCTCTTCCGGGGGCCATTCACAAATAGTCCCTTGGACTATGAACCTCGAGCCAACTTGGTATACGCTGAGTGGTTGGCGACTACTCCGAGTGGGATCAGGGAATAGCACGATATGGGAAATCTTTCTAAACCGTCGGGACATCCGACCTCCGACCCGTACTCGAGGCTTCGGGCGCAACTGGGACAAAGTGACGAACAGGGAGCCGTACTTGTCGAGTTCGCGCTGGTCATCACCTTGTTCTTGTTCCTTGTTTTTGGCCTGGTCGACTTTGGCCTGGCCATCAACACCAAGACCCAGATCGCGGTTGGGGGTCGGGAAGGAGCCCGGCTGGGCACCGTGAACCTCGACGCCGGGGCCGTTGAAACCCGGGTCCGGGACGTGACCGGCGACCTCAATCAGACGGACCTCACAGTGACGATCGAATGTCGTCAGCCGGACGGGAGCCTCTGCAACGGCGGTGGCACGCCACCGGGCTCTTTGAGCCTCGGTCAGTCCGGCGACTCGGTGGTGGTAACCGTCGACTACCTCTACCAGATGTTCACGCCGCTTCCCAACTTCCTCGGGGGAGGCTCGCAGATCCCGCTCAAGTCGATGACAGAAATGAGGATCGAATGACCCGGCGCCGGCTAACCCGAGGGCCGGGAAGTGACGAGGGTTCGATCCTTGTCCTCTCCGCGTTCTTGATCGTCTTGCTCTTTGCCGCAGTCGCGTTCGCAGTCGACATTGCCAGCAAATCCCAGGATCGAGCCGACTTGTGGGCCAGCTCCGACGCTGCTGCTCTGGCCGGGGCCTCGATTCTTCCGGATGACCCCGTCGGTGCCAAGGCAGAAGCCTTGAAGTTTGCGCTCGCAAACGATCCCGGCCTGGCCGGCAAGGTGGACGCCACGTTTCGCTGTGTCGTGGGCGACCGCGATGGCAACGGTTTGCCGGATCCGCTCGACGTCCCGCTTTCCTGCAACCCCGGTCCTCCCCCACCAGCGGCACCGACACTCAGCGGATTTGTGTGTGCCGACGGCGTCTGTGCGGCACCCTGCGATCCCGATCTGGGCCACCGCTGCAACACCATCGTGCTCGAAACCGAGAAGACCACCGAATTTTCCTTCGCCCCCGTCATCGGAATCGATTCCGGCGATACGAAGGTGATCTCGGCGGCCTGCCGGGGGATCTGCGCCGGGGCTCTCACCGACCCGGTGGACCTGATCATGATCATCGACCGCACCGGGAGCATGGGCAAGGGATCGAAAATGAGTAACGCTCGCAACGCGGCTCTCGCAGTTCTCGACTTCTTCGATCCCTCCCTGCAACACGTCGGTGTGGCGTTCCTTCCCGCGGCCGATCCGTTCAACCTGTGTGCATCCAATGCGGACCAGACCTCCGGTGGGAGATGGCTCGCGGTGGGTCTCAGTAGTGACTACAAGAATGCCCCGCTCGATGTCGACTTCGACCTGGATGGCGTTAATGACCTGACGTCGACGAGCCGGCTGGTCAGGACCATCAGATGCAGCACGCCGTCGGGGTGGACCAATCTGGGCAGTCCGATCAATGACACGGCCTACGGTATGCCTGATGCGTTGCGCGAGCTGACAACTAACGGTCGACCGGGCGTAAAGAAGGGCATCATCATGCTGTCCGATGGTGAGGCCAACCGGCCCCTCAACCGCCCCGATGCCTGTCTCTATGCCGCCAACATGGCTCAGAATGCCAAGAATGCCGGAGTTGAGGTTTTCACGATCGGTTTCGGCGTCGTCGGCCTGACCTGCAAGGATCCTTTCGAGACCGCGGCCAGCCCCTACCTGAACCGGCAGGTCTCGCGTCTGCTCGCAGACATGGCCAGCAACAATGCCGACGACAACTGCGCCGCTCCGGTCATCGAGAACACCGATGGTGACAACTTCTTCTGTGAGCCTTCCGGCGGAAGTCTGGCCGAGGTGTTCCTGGCTGCGGCTGCTCAACTTGCCGGCGGCAGCCAGCTCATCCAGCTCCCCCCGGGCGCCTGAGGCTTCGTCGCCCCGGATAGGGACTAGTCCGCGTGGGCGCCGGGCAAACAGCCCGCCGGTCGAGCAGAAACCACTAAACGTGGCGAGGAATCGACCGATTCCTAACCCATGTTCCTCCGCCGCCTCCGTTCGGCCCGGTTATCCGATGACCAGTTCTCCGATGACCAGGGCGCTGTACTGATTGAGTTTGCACTGGTCTTCACCCTTTTCATATTTCTCGTGTTTGGAATGGTCGATTTCGGCCTGGCGATCAACACCAAGACGCAGATCGGCAGCGGAGGCCGCGAAGGGGCTCGCCTCGGCACAGTCAGCCTCGACGCTGCTGCCGTCGAAGCCCGGGTCCGGGACGTAACCGGCGATCTCGATCAGACAGTTCTCACGGTGACCGTTGAATGTCATCAGCCGGACGGAACCCTCTGTACCGACGGTGGTGGCACGCCCCCGGGGACCTTGAGCCTCGGCCAGCCCGGTGATGCCGTGGTGGTGACTGTGAACTACCCCTACAACATGATTACGCCGCTGCCGAACTTCATTGGCGGGGGATCCCAGATCGCCCTGAAGTCTGTTACGGAGATGCGAATCGAATGATCGTGCGCAGGTTGGCACGCTGGCTGCGAACATCGGAGGCGAGTGACGAGGGGGCGATCCTTGTGCTTGCCGCTTTCTTGATGATCCTGATTTTCGCGGCGGCCGCCCTGGCGATCGACATCACGACCAAATCGCAGCATCGGTCGGATCTGTGGACCACCTCCGACGCCGCGGCTCTCGCCGGCGCGTCGCAGCTCCCTGACTTTCCCTACAACGCCAAGAGTGAGGCCCTGAAGTATGCCCTGGCCAACGATCCCAGTCTGGCCGGCGGCGTAAACCCCACCTTTCGCTGCGTGGTCGGCGACAGGAACCGCGACGGTCAACCGGATCCGTTCGATATTCCTCAGGCCTGCAATCCCGGACCACCTTCGCCACCTGCTCCGCCGACTCTGACCGGCTTCATCTGTGCCGACGGAGTGTGCGCGGCACCCTGTAATCCCGATTTGGGTCACAAATGCAACACGATCGTGCTCGAAACCGACAAGACGACCGACTATGCCTTCGCCCCGGTAATCGGGATCGACTCGGGGGATACCAACGTGCTGTCTGCGGCCTGCCGGGGCACATGCGGCGGCGGGGCGGCTGGACCCATCGACCTGATGATCATCATCGACCGTACCGGCAGCATGAACGACGCCAACAACTCATTGGACAAGGCAAAAGATGCCGCCCTCGCCGTGCTCGACTTCTTCGACCCCAGCTTGCAGCATGTCGGGTTGGGGGTTCTCGGAGCCGGGAACTTGGGCGTGTGCAATGACCTTGCGCCCACCATTGGCGGCTCATCGTGGCTGGGCGTGCCGCTCAGCTCGGACTTCAAGGACAACCTAGACCTCGACGTCACCGGGGACGGCATTCCCGATCTCGACGGGAGCAGCACACTTGTTCAGAAGATCAAATGCCTTAGCTTCTCCAGTCAGGGGACGAACCTGGGGAGCCCGATCAGCGACGATGAGTTCGGTCGGCCCGACACCATGAGCCACCTCCTCACTTTTGGCCGCCCAGGGGTCAAGAAGGGAATCATTCTGCTTTCG
The DNA here is from genome assembly GCA_030623545.1 of Acidimicrobiia bacterium. Taxonomy (GTDB): domain Bacteria; phylum Actinomycetota; class Acidimicrobiia; order Spongiisociales; family SHLN01; genus JAUXLW01. The sequence goes on from JAUXLW010000043.1 coordinate 5,161, forward strand.
GACGGGGCAGGCACCGAACCCGATCCAGAACGGCCGCCGTGCCAATACGCGGCCGAAATGGCGGCTAAGGCAAAGGCAGCGGGCATTGAGATTTTCACCATCGGCCTCGGGGTCCAGGGTGACACCTGCGCCAAAGACGGTACCGGTCCTTACGTCGGAGCCTCGGTGACGAGGTTGTTGGCGAATATGGCGAGCAACTCGGTGGACAACTGTTCTGGCCCCAACCCGGAACTGGAAAACACCGATGGGGACCATTTCTTCTGTGAGCCGAAATCCGGCGACCTCGCCAGCGTCTTCCTGGCTGCGGCAAGCCAGTTTGCCGGAGGAAGCAAGCTCATCCAGCTTCCGCCCGGCGCCTGACGTCACCGCGGAATCCACCTCATCCTTGAGCCCAACGGCACACCGTAGGTAGACACCGGCACGTCCCGTAACATGGAGGAGTGCCCAAGCTCGTCCTGCTCGACGGCCATAGCCTCGCCTACCGGGCGTTCTACGCGTTGCCGAGTGACCTGGCCACCTCCCATGGGCAGGTGACCAACGCCGTTTACGGGTTCACTTCCATGCTCATCCGCCTGCTGGCAGATGAGCAGCCCGATGCCGTTGCCGTCGCCTGGGATGTCAAGGGCGGGACGTTCCGCAACGAACGGTATCCCGAGTACAAGGCACAAAGGGATGCCCCGCCGGATATTTTCCGGTCCCAGCTCCCGCTCATCGAAAAGGTGGCCACTGTTCTCAAGCTTCATCAATTCGGGGTGCCCGGCTATGAAGCCGACGACGTGATCGCCACCATCGCCGAGCGCGCCAAGCAGGCGGGAATGGACGTTCTGGTGGTGACCGGCGACCGCGACGCTTTTCAGCTCATAGACGGGCCGGTCAAGGTGATGTACACCCGCCGGGGCATCACCGACACGGTGATCGCCGACGCCGCCTACGTACTCGAGCGCTACGGAGTCACACCAGAGCAATACCCGCAATATGCGGCGATGCGGGGAGACAATTCAGACAACCTTCCCGGGGTCCCCGGAGTGGGGGAGAAAACCGCAGCCAGGCTGATCAACCAGTACGGGTCGCTGGAGGGGGTCTTCGAGCATCTCGATGAGATGTCGCCCAAGCTCGGAGAAAACCTGGCTACGGCCCGTGAACAGGTTTTCCTCAACCACGAGTTGATGCAGCTCGTGCGCGACGTCGACGTCGAAGCCGATCCGTCCGAGTGGGAGCTGGAGGAGTGGGACCCGGCCGAGGTACGAGAGGTGTTCGAGGAACTGGAGTTCCATTCGCTGTGGGATCGACTGCTCGAGCTTGGCGGCGGCGCCGCCCCCGTTCGCGGGCAGATGCTCGAGGTAGACGTGAAGACCGAATTGGATCCCAAGATTCTCGGAGGACTGTCGGGGCCGCTGGCGATCGAGCCGGTTTGGGATGGAGCCGATCTGGCCGGGGTCATGCTGAGCGTCGATCCAGGGTCCGAGGTGACGTTCGTTCCTGCGGAGGGTCTCGAACACCTCCAGGGACCGCTCGAGGACGCCGTGGTCGCGAAACACATGCACGACGCCAAGCCACTGGTTCACGCACTGCTCGACTACGACATCGACTTAGCGGGCTTGCAATTCGATTCGGCACTAGCGGCCTACGTTGTGAACCCCTCACAGCGCGACTATTCCCTCGAGAACCTCGCGGGCCGGGTGCTCAACCTCGAGCTCGAGCCGGGGCCCGAGCAGGAATCCGCTACCGGCGGCCAGGTCGCTCTCGATTTCGAAGGCCAGGCTGGTCCGGACCTGGAATCTGTTGGACGCCGGGCGCAGGCCATCGGACTGCTGGTCGAACCGCTCAGAGAGCAGTTGGAGGTCCGCGGGGCGACAGAGTTGTTCGTTGACATCGAGCTCCCGCTGGTACGGGTGCTGGCGCGTTTGGAGCAAGCTGGAATTCAGGTGGATTCGGATTATTTGGAGGAGCTGGGTGAGAGCCTGCGTGATCGCCTGGCAACGCTCGAAAGCAAGATCCATGACCTGGCCGGTGAGCCCTTCAACGTCAACTCTGCCACCCAGTTGCGCGTTGTCCTCTTCGAGCACCTCGAGTTGCCGGTGCTCAAGAAAACCCCCAAAGGCCAGCCGTCGACAGATGCTGGGGTCCTGGAAAAGCTGGCCGAGGAGCACCCGATCGTCGAGTTACTTCTCGAGTATCGGCAGCTGGAGAAACTGCGTTCTACATATGTCGACGGCCTGCTGCCGCTTATCGCTGATGACGGCCGGCTTCACGCCTCCTTCAATCAGATGGCGGCATCCACGGGGCGTTTGTCTTCTGAACGGCCCAATCTGCAGAACATCCCTGTCAGGTCTGAAGAGGGCCGGACGATCCGCCGGGCTTTCGTAGCTCGCAAGGGCGCCAGGTTCGTGGTGGCCGATTATTCGCAGATCGAGCTGCGCATATTGGCCCACCTCACCGGGGACGCCGGCTTGATCGAAGCCTTTCGCCAGGGGGTTGATATCCACGCCGCCACTGCCGCCCGCGTTTCCGGGATCAAACCAGAGGAAGTTACCGCCGATATGAGACGCCGGGCCAAGATGATCAATTTTGGCCTTTTGTATGGCATGGAGGCTTACGGGCTGGCGCAACGTCTCGAGATTGACCTGGAGGAGGCCCAGAGCCAGATCGATGCCTATTTCGGGCAGTTCCCCGGCGTGAAGGCCTTCATGGAGGGGATCGTCAAGCAAGCCCATGACGACGGGTATACGACAACGATCTTCGGGAGACGCAGATACCTCCCTGAGCTGGCCGCATCCAACTTCCGAACCAGACAGATGGGGGAGCGGATGGCCCTCAACGCCCCGATTCAGGGTTCGGCAGCAGACATCATCAAAAAGGCGATGATTGCGGTTGACGCCGCCATCGAGGCCCAGGGCCTGGAGTCCGTTCTGGTGCTGCAGGTCCACGACGAGCTGGTTCTGGAGTGTCCACAGGGGGAAATCGAGGTGGCATCCGCGCTGACAAAGGACCTGATGGAGGGGGTGGCCGAGCTGGTGGTGCCGCTGACGGTCGATATGGCAGTCGGCGCCAGTCTGGCCGACGTCAAGGCCTGAGCCTCATTGAGGCCAAACCGTGTGCTACCCTGTGGCCGCTTCACATTCGTGGAGTGATTTCCTACCAGGAGAACCCTTGTCTGATGAGAAAACCGAGGTGGTAGCGGTCGAAGAGACCGCCGGCGACGCTCCGGCTGCCGCCGAAGCTGCGCCTACCACCCCTGAGACCCCCGAGAACGCCGCCGAAGCTGCTCCGGAGGCGGCCGAAGATACCCCTGAGACTCCCGAAAACGCCGCCGAAGCTGCTCCGGAGGCGGCCGAAGCTACCCCGGAGGCGGCCGCAACCGCTGTCGAGGCTCAGGCAACTACCACGGTAGAGGACGACGAGACCCCGAAGAAAGCTCCCCGTCCCGAGCTTCACGTCGTGAAGATGAACCTCAATCTCGAGGACCTTCCCGATGATTTGTCGGCCGACGATTTTGAGAGCGCTCTCGAGCGGACGGTGATGGAATTCCGGGAAGGGTCCCTGG
>JAUXLW010000189.1 GCA_030623545.1 Acidimicrobiia bacterium
ACGTACTCACTGACGATCACGTTCGCGGACAACTCGGCCTGGATTTTCGAATGCGTCAGAATGGCCAAGCCCCAGGACGTTGTGGACGCGTTCGACAAGATGAAAGGCACCAGGGCGGCCTAACCCTCCGCATCGCGCAGCGCTTTCTAGCATCGGCCGTATGGCCGACCTTCATGCCCTTCCCGAAGGAATTCCGGAGCCTCTTGATGATGGGGCGTGTGATCACCTACCCGGCTTGAGACTGCCGAGCACCTCGTTGCCGGCTACCACCGGGGAGAGGTACGACTTGAGCGAGGCCTCCGAGCTTGTCATGTACGTCTATCCACGCACGGGCGGGCCCGGCATCAACCTGCCGGCGGACTGGGATCTCATTCCCGGGGCGCGCGGCTGCACCCCCCAGTCATGCGCGTTTCGAGATGCGTCGCGGTCCTTCCAGAAGCTTGGCTTCGACCTCATCGGCTTTAGCGCCCAGAACTCGTCGGAACAGGCGGAGTTCGCCGCTCGAGAGCACATTCGGTTCCCCCTCGTGAGCGACCAGGATCTAACTCTTGGAGCCAGTCTCGGATTACCGACGTTCGAAGCCGGAGGCCTCACTTTGTATAGGCGGGCCACACTTGTCGTGCGAGAGCACACGATCGAGAAGGTCTTCTATCCCGTCTTTCCTCCCGATCAAAACGCCCACGAGGTCTTGGCCTACCTGAGCTGATCGAATCCGCGCGTTCCGGCCGGCCGGCGACACCATCTCCACTACCTAAACTCGATTTCGGACAGCGACCAGAGAGGGATGCCCAGTGCGTATTGGGATTCTCACCGGCGGCGGAGACGTCCCGGGCCTTAATCCATGCATCAAGGCCGTAGTTGAACGGGTGGCCGACGAAGGGCACCAGGTCATCGGAATTCGGAGGGGGTGGGCGCCGTTCGTGGACTTCAACCCGGATGAGCCCGGCGACCGCGACAACTGGTTTGTTGACCTCGACGAACAAGTTGTGCGGACCGTGGGTCGAACCGGGGGGACTTTTCTCCACACATCCCGAACCAACCCCAGCAAAGTCAAGTCAGACGATCTCCCCCCGTTTCTCACCGACTCGTACCCGGACGAAGCCGTCGTGGACGTCACTCCTCATGCCCTCCGGGTCCTCGAAAGTCAGAAGATCGATGTCCTCATCGCCATCGGCGGTGACGACACACTCTCCTACGCCCTTCGCATGCATGAGGAAGGCGTTCCGACCATCGCCATACCGAAGACGATGGATAACGACGTTCACGGCACCGACTACTGCATCGGCTTCTCGACGGCTGTTTCGCGCGGTGTGCAGTTCATCAACAACCTCCGCACGAGCACCGGCAGCCACGAGCGCATTGGGGTGGTGGAGGTTTTCGGTCGGTACAGCGGGGAGACGTCGCTCATCACGGCTTACCTGGCCGGGGTCGACCGGGCCATCATCTCCGAGATCCCGTACGACATCGACAAGCTATGTGCGCTCCTTCTGGAGGACAAGGCTAAGAACACGAGTAACTACGCCATGATGACCATCTCCGAAGGCGCCACTCTGGCGGGAGGCGACATGATCTTGAGCGGCGAGGCCGATTCGTACGGCCACCAAAAGCTGGGCGGGATTGGAGCCCTCACTGGTGAGCTCATCAAGGAGAGGACCGGCGAGAACATTCTCTACCAACCGCTTGGCTATCTCATGCGTTCGGGCGCGCCGGATTCGCTCGATCTCATGGTTGCGACCAACTACGCCGTCATGGCCGCCGACCTGGCCGTGGAGAGCGGAGCCGGGCGTATGGTGGCGTTGCGGGGAGGCACCTACACCAATGTGCCCATCTCAGTTACGAAGGAGGGCGTGAAGCGGGTCGATCACGAGGAGTTCTACGACGTGGACGAATACCGGCCGAAGGTCCGCCACGTCAGCGGCAAGCCGATGTTCCTCTACTGATGGGCTATCCGCGGACATGAACCCTGATCGCTGGTCCTAGCGAGGCTTGCCGCGGCCTAACCGTGGACGTAGCACTCCTCACCGCTGCCCTTCAACGCCAATTGGTGTGGGACACTGTTGGGATGGACGCCTCGCGGAGCTCTCACTAGTCGTGGTGGTCGGCCCCCAGCGTCTCTTTTCCAAACAGTTCGTCCTGGGATCCCTGGCGACGGCCAGCCACTCGATGGCCTTTGCGTTATTCATCCACTTCCCGGGCTTCCTCGAGGATCTGGGAGCCACTGAGGTTGTTATCGGGTTGATCGTCGGGTTCGCGGCCATAGCCGCCATCGCCATCCGGCCCTGGGTGGGCAAGGTCATGGACGCCCGGGGGCGTCGACCATTGATCCTGTTTGGCAACGTGCTCAACATCGTGGCCATCGCGCTCTATCTCCTCATCGACCAGATTGACGGATGGATCTACGCCCTGCGGATCACTCACGGACTGTCGGAAGCCATCCTCTTCACAGTGTTGTTCACATTCGCGGCCGACTATGTGCCGGCCGCCAGGCGCACACAGGGTTTGGCGATCTTCGGAGTCTTCGGGTTGCTACCGATTGCCCTCGCCGGGCTGCTCGGCGACTTCATACTCAATCACTGGGACTTCGACGCCTTCTTCTTGGTAGCCGCCGGCTTCGCCGTCCTGTCGCTGATCTTGTCGATACCACTCCAGGACGCCCCCCACCTGGCCGGATTGCCACCGGCCCGGGCGTTTATGGCTTCCGTGACCCACGGCAGCCTCCTTCCACTCTGGTGGATCACCTTCGTGTTTTCCTTCGTGCTCACTGCCTATTTCACTTTCTTGCGAACGTTTGTTGACGAGACCGGAATCGGCTCGGTGGGGATCTTCTTTGCCTTCTATGCCGGCACCGCGATCCTGTTGCGTCTCTTCTTCGGCTGGGTGCCGGATCGGGTGGGGCCCAAGCGGGCACTCAACCCGGCGATGCTTTCGCTGGCGGGTGGCCTGGCCGTTCTAACGCTGGCCAATTCCAGCGCCGGTGTGGCGCTGGCGGGGACGTTGTGTGGCATAGGGCATGGCTACACATTCCCGATCCTCTACGCCCTCACAGTTGATCGGTCCCGAGACGCCGAGCGGGGAGCGGCGATGGCGGCGTATACCGGACTTTTCGACGTAGGCACCCTGGTCGGTGGCCCTGTTCTCGGCCTGGTTATCAGATGGGCGGGCTACGACGCCATGTTCCTGACTGCCGCCGGCTTCATGGTGGTGGGCCTGACGCTATTCAGGTTTTGGGATCGTGTCGCCCGACCTGCTGGTGCCGAAACTTGAGTCCAGATTTCCCGGATTGGGAATCTGCTACTGGACTGCCATGGCATCTGATCTGGCACCCAGGGCGTCGCCAATTGCGCTAACGATCACGGCAATCCCGGCCGCAGTGGCTAGCCACAGCGGTGGGAACCAGAAGGCAATGATCCCGGTGATGAAGGCGGGAACCACGCCGAGGGCGATTAGAGCATCCCCGCGGACCTGGTAGCGCGGTCGAAGTCGAATGGCCACGAGAGTGAGCACAGCGCCGCCACCAAATGCTATGAAAATTACGATTCGTTCCGTGTTACTGGCTTCCGAATCCGCTCCGATACCGATGGCGAAGACGGCCTGGAGTCCCGCCAGAACAACCGCCAAGCTGACCCACCAGGTTTGTTTGAACAGAGTTTCCTTGATCATTCCACTCCTTTCGTCTACCCGTACAGACGAGCAGAGGCGGACTTCGGGTGACACGACCATTAGCTGCCGCCACCGCCGATCAGCACGATGATGCTTAGCAGCAGTGCTTGAGCGGCGATGGCGGCGGTCACCAGCCAAACAATCACGGTCGCCACCCGATC
>JAUXLW010000009.1 GCA_030623545.1 Acidimicrobiia bacterium
CAGCCCGGGGCCGGGAGCTCTATGAACAACTTGGTGCGGTCGCAAGCACATCGCACAGCCCCAACACTGATGACTGGGGAGAAGACGAATCCGTGAGTGACGACCAACTCAGGCTCATCTTTACCTGCTGCCATCCGGCGTTGCGAACCGAGCATCAGGTGGCCTTGACCTTACGACTGCTGGGCGGACTGAGCGTGGATGAAGTGGCTCGCTCGTTCCTGGTGACCGAGTCGGCGATGGCGAAGCGGCTCGTCCGGGCCAAATACAAGATCAAGGCCGCCAGGATCCCCTATCGAGTGCCGGCAGAAGCGGACCTACCTGAGCGACTCCGCTCGGTCCTGTCGGTTCTGTACCTCATCTACAACACCGGCGGCGACGACCCGGAACGGGCCTTGTTACGGAGCGAGGCGAATCGGCTCGCTCGCGCTCTGGTCGTCTTGATGCCAGACGAGCCCGAAGCAGCGGGGCTGCTGGCACTGATGCTGCTCAACGAGTCGCGAGTCCCGGCCCACACAGCAGACGGTGCTCTGGTGCTCCTGGCCGATCAGGACCGGACCAAGTGGGACCGCTCGATGATCGAAGAGGGACATGCAATCGTGCGCGCCTGCCTCCGCCGCGACCAACCGGGTCCCTTCCAACTCCAGGCCGCGATCCAAGCCGTGCATTGCGACGCCGGCTCGTTCGAAGCAACCGACTGGCTCCAGATCGTCGCTCTCTACGATCATCTGCTCTCGGTCATGCCCACGCCCGTCGTTGCACTAAACCGGGCCATCGCCATCGGCGAGATCCAGGGTCCCGGCGCTGCGCTCACTGCGCTCGACGCAATCGGACGCGACCTCGATAACTATCACCTGATGCACGCTGCCCGCGGCACAATGTTGCGTCGGCTTGGACAACTAGACGCAGCGAAGGCCGCCTTCGAACGCGCCGCCCACCTCGCAGCGACGGAAACGGACCGGCGGTTTCTCGCGCAACAGATCGGAGAGTTGGCCGAGGACGGAGGGCTCATGCAGCACCCCCCGGGCGGATCGCCACCAAACGAAACAAGCATGGGCTGATGGCTCTTGCAGGACTCCACTCCCAGCCGCCCTCGATCTCGGATGCGCTCGGCAGTTATTGGCCAATCCCCAAAACGCCTGGCACTACCAAAGCCCCCTCCCCGACGGAGCAAATTGACAGAGGGAGCTACAACGCGGACACTTCTCAACGTGACGTCAGGAGGACGCTGTGGGCTGGCTAGAGAAACTGCTCAAAAGAGGCAAAGGCCGGAGAACGGATGAGATCAGTCTCGCCGATGAAGGCAAGCCGCTCAAAGGCCATGCCGAATCACCGGAACGGCGCTGCCCTAGTTGTGGAAAGAACCAGGAGATGACGGCTGCCAAACAATGCGTGTTTTGCGGACACACCTTCTAGTTCGAATTCCGAGCCCATGACGACACCTGGATGAGCAACCACTGAGAATCGACGCCGCTGTTCGCGGCATGCGGCACCCGGAGTTTGGCGGCTTTATCCGACCCGATCCACCACCCACGCCACACCCTGGAGAAGGCGCACCAGCAGATAAAGGGCCGCGAGCACCACTACGAACCAGAAAAAGAACGACGGGCGCTCCTCAGCAGAGGGAATTTCAGGCATTGGCTCTGGTTCGCCGCCGAGCCCGGATCAGGATGGGTGAACCGGTGAAGTCGTAGGACTCTCGGAGCCGGTTCTCCAGATACCTCAAATAGTCATCTCCCAGCATTCCCCCGGCCACAAACAGCACCACCATCGGGGGCCGGCGACCCGCCTGGACCGCGTACATGATCCTGGCTCGGCGGCCGCCCCGCACCGGCGGAGGATGAGTCTCTTGCCACTGCCGGATCAGCCGGTTGAGCTCCCCTGTGGGAATCCGTTGCTGACGAGCCTCGAGAGAGGCCCGCACGGCTGAGCCGATCCGCTTGACCTTGCTCCCGGTCTTCGCCGAAAGGGTCAACACCGGTGCCCAACCAACGAATCCGAGTCGATCGGCGACACTCGAACGGGTGGCCTCCCGCTCCTCACTCGTAGCGACGTCCCACTTGTTGAGAAGCACCACAAGCCCCACTCCTGCTTCGGCGATCTCTTCCGCGAGCCGTTGGTCCTGGTGGGTCGCGCCGTCAACCCCATCGATCATCATCAGGGCCACGTCACTCTCCTGGATGATTCCTTTGGCCCGGAGAACGGAGTAGTAGTCGGCACCCTGGCCAATCTTCGGTGCCCGTCGAATTCCGGCTGTGTCCACCACTCGGAAGGGCTCGCCGTCGAGCTCGACGACCGCGTCGATCGGGTCACGGGTCGTTCCCGGCACCTCCGACACCAGCACCCGGTGTTCTCCGAGCAGTGTGTTGAGCAGGGTCGACTTGCCAACGTTGGGACGCCCGACGATGGCGAGACGGGCCATGTCCCGCTTCGTGTCGGGTGGAGCCTTCGGCAGCAGAGTGAGCACCTGATCCAGGAGGTCGCCGATGTTGCGGCCGTGCAGGGCGCTCACGGCAACCGGATTGCCAAGCCCCAGCGCATATAGATGAGATACGTCAAGATCCTGCGACTGGTTGTCGGACTTGTTGCCCACCAGGACTGTCGGGAGGCTGGATTTGTGGAGCATGTCGGCTACACCGGCATCGTCGTCGGTGATCACCGCACCGGCGTCACAAACGAACAGAACTACATCGGCTCCGACGAGTGCCGCCTCGGTTTGGGCGCGGATGTTCTGGGTCAGCTCCCCGCTCGGGCTCAACTCCCAGCCTCCGGTGTCCACCACCAGGAAACGCCGTCCAAGCCATTCAGCATCAAACTCCTTGCGGTCCCGGGTCACACCCGGGGTTGCTTCCACCACCGCGGCCCGGCGGCCGAGGATCCGGTTCACCAGGGTCGACTTGCCAACGTTGGGGCGGCCCACCACCGCCACCACCGGCAGGCGGCTCATCTCCTGGCTCCTGCCACCAGTCCGGCCACGGAGTTGGGAACCGCTAGGAGAGGCGCAGTCGCAACTCCGGCAACATCGCCGATCGACATTTCGTCGAGGAAACGGTCCCCCGAAAGAGCAACATCGGGAAGGAGATATGACGAGACCGGTAGCGAGTCGCCGGCCAGCACCGCCTTGATGTCCTCTCCAACCATGAGGCCGGTGACTGCCACATTGCCGCCGAAGAACCTGTTCTTGACCGTGAGGAGGCGCAGAGAACGGCCGGTCAGCACCTCGAGGCGGTCGAGGACGGGCTCGAGAACGGCTGCACCGTACTCGCCGGTCAAGATGGCAACCGGCCCTTCGTCACCTGCGGACCCGGTGGGCACTGACGTCACCCGGGGTGCCCGATAGCCCTCTGCCGGCGCCGCAGCCAGATCGTGGAACCTGCCGGTGGGCGTGGGGTCGCCCCCGCCCGCCCCCTTCTCCAGATCCCGCAGCTCATCGTAGAAACTGCGAGCCATGCCAATCCCGTTCTCATGTTGGGGAAACCCCTCGTATTCGTCGGACGGGGGCACCGCAATCTCTGCTTGCAGATAGAGCTCGTCTGAAGCGAAAAACATCCGCCGGCCCAACTCGACAAGCGCTATCCCCTGCCAGTAAGTGGTGGCTTCGATGGCTGCGGCGGCCTCCTCCCTGGAGTGGACCCGGAGCTGGCTCTCCTGGTTGAAGCGAGAGAGGCCAAGCGGCACTATCCCGACCGATTGCATATCCGGGTAGCGAGCTACGATCTCCGCCAGCGTTCGCTCAAAGACATCGCCCCCGTTCAGAGTTGGGCAGAGAACAATCTGGCCGTGCACCTCGACCCCATGATCGAGCAGAGCGCGCAGCCAGCGGAGGCTGGTGGCACCCCGAATGTTGCGCAGCATGGCACTGCGAACGCCCGGATCAGTGGAGTGAATTGAGACGTAGAGCGGTCCGAGCTTCTCGTCCACAACCCTGGCCAGGTCCAGCTCCGTGAAGCGCGTCAGCGTCGTGAAGTTGCCATACAGAAACGACAGCCGATAGTCGTCGTCCTTCAAGTACAGGGTCTTGCGCATTCCGGGGGGAAGTTGATAGATGAAGCAGAACTCGCAGTGGTTGTCGCACGTCTGGACCCGGTCGAATATCGAAGAGTCGAGCCGCAAACCGAGAGGAGCCCCCGGAGCCTTCTCGATTGTCACCTCCCACTCCAGCCCCCCACGCCTGACCGTAAGGTCGATGTCCGACTCATCGACGAGTTGCTGGTACTCGATCACATCCGAAGGCAGGACACCGCATATCGAAATGAGCTCGTCGCCGACCGAGAGCCCGGCGATGGACGCGGGGCTCCCCTCGACTATCTCGGAGACGGTGGGATAAGACACGAGAGCCGAAGGATATCTGGCTTCGTCACCAGTGTCCTGAGTCGTAAGTCCGTCCTGAGATTCTGTGCATGATTTGCGATTCGGGCACTAGCCGGGGGCCGTTCCCTAGCATTGCCCCATGATTCAAAGAGTGCTCCTCGCCGAGCCGCGAGGGTTCTGCGCCGACCCCACGGCCGCCGCTGGGGCTGGAGCCCCGGCTGGCGGTGGTGGCCGGGTAACCGGCCGGGAAGCAACATCGACGCCCAGGCCAAACTCATGATCCAAAAAGTGCTCCTCGCCGAGCCGCGGGGGTTCTGCGCCGGCGTCGAGATGGCGATCAAGGCCCTCACCTGGATGGTGCAAACCTTCGAGGCGCCGGTTTATTGCTTCCACGAGATCGTTCACAACAGGGATGTAGTGCGCTCGTTCGAGGACGCCGGGGTGGTGTTCGTGGACAGCATGGAGAATGTACCGGTAGGAGCGGCGGTGATGCTATCCGCTCACGGTTCCGCACCCGATGTTGTTGCTGATGCCGGAGACCGGGCCGCGGTGCTGGTAGACGCCGTCTGCCCGCTCGTAACCAAGGTCCACCACGAGGTCCGCCGTATGGCCGATAAGGGGTTCGACATCATCTACGTCGGGCACGAGGGGCATGATGAGGCCGTCGGCACCATCGCCGAGGCTCCCCAGGCCATCACGCTGATCGATCCCGAGAACGGGCTTGGTGACTACCAGCCGGACAATCCCGGCCGGGTAGCGCTGGTGTCCCAGACAACGCTTGGCCTCTTCGAGTTCGAGGGTGTGCTCGACGCTGCCGCTGAGCGCTTTCCGGAGCTGTGGACGGCTCGCAAGAGCGACCTTTGCTACGCCACGACGAACCGGCAGCGAGCGATCCAAGAGCTGGCCGGCAGATCCGACGTGGTTCTGGTGGTCGGCTCCGAGAACTCGTCTAACACTCAAGCCCTGGTGCGGGTCGCCAAAGCTGGTGGGGCCAAGGCCTATCGGATCGACGGTCCCGGAGCAATCGACCAGACCTGGTTAGAGGGAGCAGAGGTCGTCGGGCTCACCGCCGGTGCATCGGCACCCGATCAGCTCGTTTTTCAGGTGGTCGAGGCTCTCGAGCCGGTCAATGGGGTCGAGGTGGTTCAGGTCACCCAGGAGGGCGAGTACTTCCCGCTTCCCCCGGATTTGCGACGACTGTTGGCTGCGCTCCAGGCCGCCGTGGAAGGCGGTCTCACCGCTCAACGCCCCGGTCTAGAGGGACGGCTAGAAAACGACCGGAGCTGGAAGGCGGACGAGGCACTGGCCTTGTTGAGCACAGAGGCTGATCAGGCTCTCAATCCACTCCGGCCGCGTCTTTGAGAGCCGGCTGATCAAGAAGCCGGACCAGCCGGTAGCCGGTTTCGAGCCAACCCTTCGCCTTCATCTCACTCAGAGCCTCGTTGACCGATTGCCGGCTGGCACCCAGCAAAGTGGCCATAGTCGATTGGCTCATCGTGACTTCTCCCCGTCCGTCTACCTCGTCCAGCAGCAGATCGGCGACCTGGGCGAGCACCGTCTTGTGCATCAGATTGATGACTCGTCTTTGGGTCTTCTCGAGCTGACTCAGGCCTGCCACTAGCCAGCGGAGGCAGATGGCGGGCGATCGGGCCAGCTCGGGAAGCAGTCGATCGCGGTCAAATTGGAAAGCAGTGACGTGGGTGACGGCCTGGGCCGAGGAGATGTACGGGTCGCCGGAGAACATGGCAATATCGCCGATGACGGCGCCGGGCCCGACTCTCGACACAACCTCCCGGCCGCTCCCATGCCCCCGATAGAGGTCGACCTCACCCTCTTTGATCAGGTAGGCGGCCACTGCCTGCTCGCCCTCCTTGAATAGGTGGGTGCCCGGGTAGCGTTTGATGATCTCGGCCGCTATCGCCAGGACTTCGAGGTCTTCCGGACTCAGCGGCAGGTAATCAGGCCTACCGAAGGAGCGCGCGAGCCAGGCGATATGTTGTTGGTCTGCCACCGTCTTCATAACTTCACCAACGTGCTGGCCTCCTCTTTACGACCCACCAAGTGTCGGGTATTAGACATTCTAATCCTCAGCCAATTATGGCCTCAACCAAGGTAACTCCTCCGACGAACACAAAGAGCCAACCGAGGCTGTGGATCAGCCGCACCGGATGAATCTGTCGAACCATCCGCGGTCCCAGCTGTCCACCGATCACGACGCCGGGAATCATGAAGACGACCAGGTTGGCCACGTCTTGTAGATCATCGCCGGATGACGACGCCAGCTCAATGAGATGGGTAACGGAGGCGGCCAGGGCGGTGACCGCTACAACCACGACCGATGTGGCCACAGTGACCCGGGTGGGGATCCGACACCGCTTGATGAGCGCAAACGAGTTGAGCTCTCCCAGGCCGGTCGATATCAAACCCACAAACAGGCCTCCAACGCCCGCAGCCAGCTGCCCTTCACGGTGGCGGCAAAGCTTGTAATTGAAAACTTCCCCATCACGCGCCACCACACGTCGCTCCTCAAAATCCTTCGTGAGGTTCTCTCCACGAGCGATGGAGGCGTCCTCCTCGGCATGGGGTTGGTGACGGATGAACGCCAGCGCGATCAGCAACAATCCCAGCCCGAGAACGAGTTTGAGAACCGTATCGGGTATCACGCCCGCCAGCAGAGAGCCGACAATCCCGGCCGGGGCAGCAAACAGAGCGAGACGGCCGGCCACAGTCCAGTCGATCGTTCGAGCCCGAGCGTGAGCTGTGACACCCGAGGTAAAACCAAACACTTCGGTGATGAGGGCGGTCCCGATGGCCACTTCAGGTGAGAGCCCGAGAACGATCAACATGAGCGGAGAAAAGAAGGTCGCCCCCCCGATCCCTGCGCCGTTAGCAACTGCGGCGATGACGATCGCGATGGGAAACATGAACCAATAAGTGGCATCCATCAGGAACCCCGGCGGATAACGAGTTGAGCTACGAGGTCGACAACCTCCATCGCGGTGAGCTCCGAAGTGTCGACCAGGCTGGCATCGTCGGCGGGTCGCAACGGCGACATCTTCCGGGTGGAATCAAAATGATCTCGTCGGGCGAGCTCTGCGGCGATGCGGGGGATCTCCTCGTCTGCCAGGCCCATGTCCTTGACCCGGCGTGTCGCACGGATCTCGGGAAGGGCAGTCAGGTAGATCTTTGCCGGGCTGTCGGGGAACACAATGGTGCCGATGTCGCGACCCTCCACTACCGCACCTTCGGGATGCTTAGCCACCCATTGGCGTTGCCAACCGACCAGTGCTCGCCGAACCGCAGGCAATGCTGAGACTTCCGACACCGCGGCACCTACCTCGTCACTTCTCACCAGGCCTATGACATCCCGGCTACCAAGGAGGATGCTATCCGCGGTTACATCCATGTCGAGAGCCTCCACCAGCGCGGCTACCTGCCCGGAGTCTCCCGGCTCGAGGCCGGCCTCGAGCACGGCCAGGGTTGCTGTCCGGTACATCGCTCCAGTCTCGAGGTGACCGAAACCAAACCTCACAGCAAGCAAACGGCTCACTGTGCTCTTGCCAACCCCTCCCGGGCCATCAATGGTTATCACCAAAGGCGTCTGCAGGTCATCCAACATCTCGAAGAACCCGGGCCAGGTCTTCGCAACCACCTGCGGCTCGGCCATCTCCACTCCCGGGATTCGCAAGCCGGCCAATGCCAGCGCCATCGCTATACGGTGATCGCCGTGGGCATCAATGGACGCCGGGCGCAGGTTGTTGCCGGAAACACTCAGGTGGTCCTCCCCTGCTTCAACATCCGCTCCCAGCTTGCCCAACTCGGCTTCCAACGCAGCAATCCGATCAGATTCCTTGATCCGGAGGTTGCCAACGTTGGTGATCTCAGTCCGACCCTTGGCGAACATCCCGGCCACGGCGAGGGCGAGTACCGCATCGGGAGCATCGTTCAAGTCCACAGTTACACCTGCCAGCCTGGTGGGATGGCCAACGAGTTCAATTCGCCCGTCGGATCGTTCCACGTCGGCACCCATCGACTCGAGCACCGGCAGAAGCGCCAGGTCCGCTTGCACCGAATCATTGCCTATCGGCCCCACAGTCACGGTGCCACCACACAGCGTTGCCGCCACCAGGGGATACACCGCAGCCGATGCGTCACCCTCTACCTGATATGTCTGAGCCTGATATCCGCCGCCGGCCACGGCCAGAGTCGTAGGCCCTTCCCATTCGACGGTCGCCCCGAAAGCCCGCATGACCTCAATCGTCTGATCGATGTAGGGCCGGGAAACTATGGAGCCGGTCAGTTCGAGAATCGTGTCCGTCTCCGCGCAAGGCGCTGCCAGCAAAATGGCGGAGGCGAACTGGCTCGAACGGCCCGCCTCGAGAATGGCCGCCCCTCCACTCAATGCCGGACCGTGGACGACAACAGGAAAGGAATCTTCGTGACCGGCCACCTCAACGGCTGCCCCCAGCAAGTTCAGGGCCCGGGCCAGGTCCCCCACCGGCCGCCGGCGCAGCCTGCTGTTGCCGTCAATTGTGATGGTGCCCGACGCCAATGTCGCGGCGGCGGTGAGAAAGCGGGCGGTGGTTCCCGACCCTCTGGCGTCGATGATCGCCTCCCCTGCCGGAAACCGGCCCGAAGCTCCTTCGATCTCGAGGTCGTCGTCCCGCCATCCAACGGAAACGCCGAGTCTCTGCAGAGCGTCGACCATCGCTTCGGTGTCGTCAGCCCGCAGAGGCCCGACCAGTCGGCTGATTCCTTCCGCAAGCGCGGCCGCCACCAAAGCTCGATTGGTGATGCTCTTAGACCCGGGAAGCCGCACATCGGAAGCAATCGGGCCGCTGGAAGTTATCGGCCTCAAGTGTCCAGCCTCATTCCTCAGTTGCCGCTGCGTAAAGGGAGCGTACCTCTAGCACCAGCAACTTCCGCCACTCGCCGGGCTGGAGCCGGCGGTCCGACAATGGTCCGATAGCTGTTCGAACCAGGCGGCGGACGGGATGGCCAACAGCTTCCATCATCCGGCGAATCTCTCGCTTGCGGCCCTCACCCAGACTCAGTTCCAAGAGGGTTCCGGTTTTTTCGACACGCACAACTCTGGCAGACGAGGCGTGGGCGGGACCGTCCTCGAGCTCTACGCCTTCGGTGAGGCGACGCAGGGCCTTATTGCCGACGGAGCCTTCGACGTCGACCAAATAGGTCTTGGTGATGCCGAAACGCGGATGAGTGAGTCGCTCGGTGAGGTCTCCGTCGTTCGTCAAGAGCAGCAGGCCCTCGCTGTCCACGTCGAGACGACCAACCGGATACACCCGGGTCTCTCCCGGCACCGCCCCAACGACGGTGGGGCGCCCCTGCGGATCAGACGAGGTGCTCACCATTCCTACCGGCTTGTAGAGCAGGTAGTAGACCAGCTCCGGGTTCACCGGCAGCGGAATCCCATCGATGGCCACCCGGGCCGTCGCAGTGTCGACTTTCTCGCCCAGATGGGCCGGACGTCCGTCTACTGTGACGCGGCCCTCACGAATCAAATCCTCTGCCGCCCGTCGCGAGGCGATGCCGGCGTGGGCGATGAGTTTCTGCAGTCGCTCTACGACTCGCCCTCTCCGGAACCGTTCGCCGCCCCCTGGGGTCGGAACGGACCCTCGAGGGCTTCGACCACCTGCGCAGGGGGAACATGATCGGCCAGAGGTGGCAAATCACCGAGTTCGTTGATCCCCACCTTCTCCACGAAGAGCTCCGTCGTGCCATAGAGGATGGGGCTGCCGGGCCCCGGGGCAGTCCCGATCTCTCCGACAAACCCGAGTCGTTCCAGAGTATGCAATGAGCGTTCGGAGTCGACCCCCCGAATCTCACTCACCTGGCCTCTGGTCACCGGTTGGCGATATGCCACCACGGCCAGCGTTTCGAGAGCCGCCTGCGACAATCGCGCAGCGGCCGGGCTGATTGCGAACTGTTCCAGGTAAGGGCGGACGTCGGGATGGCTGCTGAGGCGCCAGCCCCCTCCGGCTTCCCGCAACACCAGGCCCGAGGTTCGTTCCTCGAGCTCTGCGGCCATTGACTCCAGCTCGGCTCTGATCTCCTCGATTGGTCGCTCCAGCACTTGCGCCAGTTCCTCAGTCGGAACCGGGCGCTCAGCTACAAACAGGATTGCCTCGATGACGGATCTCGTGTTCATGTCACTCCCATTCGCTGCGTATATCCACAATGTCGCCGTCGGGCTGAGAAACCACCGTGATCGGCGCATCACGATGATCCTGGTCGACCTTCACGATCCCCCACCGGGCCAACTCGAGGAGAGCCAGAAAGTACGCCGCAACCTCCACGACCCTCGTGCAATGGGCAATCAAGCCGTCGAAATCAGCCTCAATTCCTGCAACTATCTTGGCCCTGAGGTCGGCCATTGCTTCGGGCACAGACGGTAGGTCAAGATCGAAGTGATCCAGGTCCGGCTCTTGATTCCTGGCAAAGGTTCGTGCGGCGAGGCGGGCGAGGCCGTCGGGGCTAATGCCCAAATGGACATCCGGTGGCGGCAACTCAACCTTGAAATCAAGGCCGGCGCTCCTGGACACATAGCGGGACTCGCCCGCCAGACGATGAGCCAGCACCGCGGCCACGTCTTTGAAGGTGGCGCATGCCAACAACCGGGCCAGGAGGCGATCTCGCTCCTCGAATAGCGCAAGCTCCTCATCGAGATCGATGTCCGCATCGTCCGGGAGGAGGAAACGAGCCTTGAGCTGGATAAGGGTTGCGGCGATGAGCAGGAACTCGCTCGTCACCTCCATATCCACCTCCTCGAGACCTTCGAGATGAGACAGGTATTCGGATACGAGCTCGGTGAGGCTGAGTTGGGTGATGTCGACCTGATGTTGGGTAATCAGCTGCAGAAGCAGATCAAGGGGGCCTTCAAAAACGGCGGTTTTGACCTCGTAGCTCATTGTTGCGAGCCATCGTATTGGTTGTGCACGGGGCCTCGATGGCTTTCGCCGTCGCCCGCCTTGAGCACCAGCCAGTCCTCGAGAGCGATCTGATCCGGCCGCTCGTCATCCTGGTGCCTGGCAAACTCCACAACCATCGGCTCCGCACCGGCCGCGGCGAGCTCGTCGGCCCCGATCCGGGCATGATTCAGGTAAAGGGCCCAGCGTTGGGGAGGCGAAATCCGCAATAGAGAGGTCAGAGTGGCCAGCGTGCGGCCGGTGACACCAAGGCGGGAGTGGCGCTTGCCACAGTCGTGCAATAGCGAGGCCCGTGCAAGATCGCGGCGACCGGGGGCGGTCGCCAGGGCATAGCGAGCAGCCTCGAGCGCGTGGCGTTGATCCATGACCGGCTGAGCCCAGAACAGCTCCGCCAGCCTGCCGTCGGCCAGGCCGGCCACCTCAGACTCCTCACGAGGCCCGAGGGGACGAGCCCGGCTTGAATCCCACGCCCGGCGAGCCAGATGGAGCAGGTGGCGGGGTCTCCAGGAGTGCGTGGTCACGGAACGATGATTCTGAGAATCCATCTCGTGACTTCGGTCAAGAAATTCAGCGAGCCGGGGAAGAGAAAGAGCAGCGCAATCAGCAGGATGAAGCCGTACTGCTGGGACTGCCAGTAGATCTGCTGCCCCTTCGGGGGAAGCATCAAGGGCAGAAGCCGGCTGCCGTCGAGCGGCGGGATGGGGAGCATGTTGAAGACCGCCAGAAAGACATTGATCAGGATCAACAGCCCAACTATCTCCTTGGGAACACCCGACAGGCTGGGCCAGACGACGCGAGCCAAAACCGTCGCCAACAAGAGGTTGGACGCCGGACCGCCCAGCGCCGTAACCGCCATGTGAGCCGTCGGATTGGAGAAACGGCCCGGGTTGACCGGAACCGGCTTGGCCCAGCCAAATAGCGGCCCCCCTGCCAGCGCCATCAGCCCGGGGAGGATCACCGACCCGAAGGGGTCCACGTGAGCAATCGGGTTCAGCGTCAATCGGCCTGCATCCCGGGCGGTCGGGTCGCCCAACTTGTTGGCGATGAAGCCGTGAGCCACCTCATGAAACATCACGGAGGGAATCAGAATCGCGATGAAGACGACGGCCTGTATGAACGGCACATCGGTGAAGCTCAGGTCGGGCACTGCGGCGCGCTAGTGGTCTGTCGTGGAATAACGCCCGCGTATCTCCGAGGCATCGGCGTCATCTGGCAAAGACCTCTGACGAAGGCGCACTTGACCCGTGCTTCGAGGAAGAGGTCGCAGCCAGGGGCGTTGAGGGCCGGAGAGATGTGGTGTCTATTTGTGCGACGGACCACTAGGCGGTGCGGCGGCTCTTGCAGTCGACGCAGTAGCGGGAGGTCGGACGCCCTTCCATACGGGCGGCACCGATCTTCTTACCACATGACTCACAGACCCCGTAAGTGCCGGCATCGAGTTTCTCGACCGCAGCATCCACATCGTCGAGCTGAGCCTTGAGTGTCTCCACCAGACCTAAAACCTCGGTGCGCTCTGAGGTTACGGCCGCAGCGTCGGCAAAGCCCTCGCCAAAATCCAGGTCGGGGCGCAGGTCACCGTTCTCGTCCGAGCCGAGCTCGTCGAGCTGATGAACCAGCTTCTCACGCTCATCGCTCATTATTTTTCGGATGCGGTCGGCGTCGATAGTCATGAGCCTCTTGGGTGGGAGGTGACGTACACTTCGAGTAAATGCTGTGGAGTCACCCGGGTGTATATCTGTGTAGTGCTGATTGTAGCGTGACCGAGCAACTGTTGAACGACTCTTAGGTCGGCCCCTCCCTCAACCATATGCGTCGCGGCCGAGTGGCGTAGAACATGGGGGGACACTCGATCTGGCGCAATCCCGGCCGCCACAGCCGCTTTACGGACCAAAGACCAGATGGCCTGACGGCTCAGCCGACCGCCCCGCGAGTTGAGGAACAACGCCCCCGAGTCGTGGCCGGCCCGGCGCCAGGCCAGCCGGTCGGGAAGGAACTCGCTGATGGCATTTACGGCCGCAGCCCCCAGGGGCACTAGTCGCTGTTTGGAGCCCTTGCCGGTGAGAACGGCGGTCGCCGACTCCAGGTCGACCTGGTCGAGATCAATGTCAACCGCTTCGCTAACGCGGGCCCCGGTGGCGTAGAGAAACTCGAGCAGGGCCCGGTCCCGCCGCCCGCCGGGCAAGGAAGTGTCCGGAGTTTCGAGTAGCTCCAATACCTCATGGACCGGCAAGGCCTTGGGCAAAGACCGGGGCCGACGGGGACCATCGATCAGCGCGGTTGGATCCTCATCCGCCAAACCCTCACTCACCCGAAATCGATGCAGGCCCCGAACCGCGGCTGTCTTGCGAGCAACCGAACTGGACGCCAGGCCCCGTTCATGGAGCGACTTCACGAACGCTGCTACTCGATCTGGCTCGGGCTGCTTGCCGTCCAGGAACTCCAGGTACTGACTCAGGTCCCGGCGATAGGCGGACACCGTGTTGCGGGACAGTCCCCGCTCACTTACCAGGGCAACCAGATACTCCTCGACGTCTTCCGCCAGCATCGTCAGACGCCGAGTACCTCGGCTACCGAGCGTGCCTCCAGTCCCAGACTCTCGGCGACGGCGGGATAGACCACCTCACCTCCGGCGACGTTGATACCCGCCCGCAGCGATGGGTGTTGAGTCACCGCATCGGCCAAACCCATATCGGCAATGAGGAGCACGTAAGGGAGCGTGGCATTTGTGAGTCCATAGGTGGAAGTGTGGGGCACCGCCCCGGGAATGTTGGTAACCGCATAGTGGACGACACCGTGATGCTCGTAGACCGGGTCGTCGTGCGAGGTGGGACGGCTTGTTTCGAAGCAGCCTCCCTGATCGATTGAGATATCGACGACCACCGAGCCCGGCCTCATGCTGGCAATCATCTCTTCGCTGACGAGCTTGGGCGCACTGGCACCGGGAATCAGGGCAGCACCCACCACCAGGTCGGCATCGACTACTTGCTCCTCCAGCGTCAAGCGATTCGACGCCAGGGTCATCACTTGCCCTCGATACAGCGAATCGAGATGGCGGAGCTTGGCCGGGTTCCTATCGAGGGCAACGACCCGGGCTTGCAGTCCCACCGCGATCACGGCCGCGTTGGCCCCCGCCATGCCGGCACCAATAATGACCACCTTGGCGGGCATGACTCCGGGGATTCCCCCGAGCAGAATTCCCCGACCCCCTTCGGCTTTCTCCAAGAAGTAAGCCCCGACCTGGACCGACATGCGCCCGGCAATTTCGGACATTGGCGCCAGAAGCGGCAGCGAGCCATCGTCCAACTCAACAGTTTCGTAGGCGATCCCGACCGCACCACTGTCCCGCAGCGACACGGCCAGCTCCCGGTCGGCTGCCAGGTGCAGATAGGTGAAGAGGATCTGGTCCCGGCGCAACATCGCCACCTCGCCGGGCTGCGGCTCTTTGACCTTGAGAATCATGTCGGCGTCTGCGAAGACGTCCTCTGCCGAGTCGACAATCTTGGCGCCCTGAGCCTGGTAGGCCTCGTCGCTATGCCCGCTACCCTGGCCGGCTCCGGCCTCGATGAGGAGCGTGTGGCCATGCTCGACCACTTCCCGAGCTCCCGCGGGAGTCAAAGCCACCCGGTACTCGTGGGTCTTGGTTTCGCCTGGGATGCCAACTATCACTGCAACCTCCGGGCCACAGGGTACAGGCCGATTAGCTTCTTGGCCTCTCCGAATAGACGGCTATTGGTTGACTCGAGATACCTCGGTTGCCGCAATGGTCGATTCGGCCTGGCGACGCCGGTATTCGAGTGCCGCGGCCAGGAACCCGACGAACAGGGGGTGAGGATCGGTGGGACGCGACTTCAGCTCGGGATGGAACTGCGAGGCGATGAAGAACGGATGCTCCGGTAATTCGATTATCTCCACCAGATGGTCGTCGGGTGATGTGCCGGACAGGGCCATGCCGGCCGCCTCGAGATCGGCCCGGTAGTGGTTGTTGACTTCGTAGCGATGGCGATGGCGCTCGTAGACCAACTCTTCGCCGTATAACTTCCGAGCGAGAGAGCCCTCCGCCAGCTTGGCCGCATAGAGGCCAAGCCGCATGGTGCCACCCTTGTCCTCAACATCCTGCTGGCCGTCCATGAGGTCGATGACCGGATGGGGAGTGGCCGGAGCAAACTCCGAGCTATTCGCCTCGGCGAGGCCAAGTCGGGCTCTGGAAAACTCGATCACCGCACACTGGAGCCCGAGGCACAGACCCAGGAAAGGAACCCCGTCCTCGCGGGCATGGCGGATCGCTTCGATCTTTCCCTCTATGCCGCGCACTCCGAACCCGCCAGGGACCAGTATCCCGTCGACTCCCTCCAGGTAGCTCTCAGCCAGCAAACCGTCCATGTCGTCGCTTGGAATCCAGCGCAGATTCAAGCTGGCGCCATTGGCAACCGCGCCGTGTTTGAGCGCTTCCACCACGGATAGGTAGGCGTCTGGCAAATCGACGTATTTGCCGACGAGCCCGATTGTCACCGGCTCGGTGGCATCGCGAATCCCGGCCAGCATTTCTTCCCAGGCCGACATATCGGGGTCGGGCACGTCGAGGCTCAAAGTGTCGCAAATCACATCGTCCAGGCCGCCATCCCGCAGCCACACGATCATGTCGACAGTGCCGTCAGGATGCGCGCGCGTGATCATTGCGGCGTGAGGTTCGTCGGGACTTCGATAATAGAACGCCGGCCTAGCGCCATGCTCAGGGACAAACGGGATCACAGTCATATGTTTCAATTGTCCAAATTCGGCCGCTGGTCGGCGGGCAGGAAATCCAGCACCACCTCGCTCATGCCCAGCAGCGGCGTGAAGGTCAGCATCACGATTCCGCCGGTGGTCGAGGTGCGGATCAAGCACTCGCCGTAGATGTCGAGCGGCGGCTCCTCGTCGAGCCAGATGACGTGCTGCTCGGTGCCCTCGAAGCTGCCGCTGCCCTGCTGGTACGATTTGACGCCCAGCATGGAGTAGCCGCCGGATTCGTGCTTGACGCGCACCGTGTCGACG
>JAUXLW010000075.1 GCA_030623545.1 Acidimicrobiia bacterium
CTTCCGGTGGGCGCGGCCCTCGATCCCCGGGTCCTGATCGCCTGGGCCATGGGCGGTGAGCCCCTGGTCCCCGCCCACGGCGCCCCCGTCCGCCTGGTCGTACCTGGTTGGTATGGCATGGCCTCGGTGAAATGGCTAACGGAGATCGAGACTATCGCTGAGCCTTTCAGTGGCTACTACCAGGACGTCAAATACGTCTACGACGGCGAGGACGGCTTAGCCGACGGTACTCCGGTCACGACGGCCCGGGTTCGTTCTCTCGTCACGGCCCCGGCGGACGGAGATCTGATCTCGGGGGAGGTGGAGGTCCTCGGGACGGCATGGTCGGGGGAGGGGGCGATTAGCTCAGTGGAGGTCAGCGTCGATGGGGGCGCGTCGTGGCAGTATGCCGAGTTGACATCGCCGAAATCGCCCGACACCGCCACCTTGTGGAAGTTGGCGTGGGCACCGGGAGTGGGTGCCCACGAGTTGGTTGCCAGAGCAACCGATGCCGCCGGAAACGTGCAGCCGCTCGAGCCGGTGTGGAATGCGCACGGCTACGGCAACAACGCCGTCCACAGGATCACTGTTAACCGTCACTAGTGACCCTTAAACAAGGGCCGCGGCTCCAAATGCAACGCTGAAACGGACGCACCATATGAAAACGGTCGTGTATCGGTCAAGATCGATCTCAGGGCCGAGCTCGTAGTTCTGATCGCCGATGTTGCCCTTGAGGTTGCCTAGATCGATGGGGTCGTCACCGACTCCGCCGTCGGGCCCGGTGGTGGTGAGATAAACGTTCAAGTCGGGTCCGTTGTCGGTTTCGAAATCTTCGAAGCGTAGAAAGCGCCGGCTTCCATCTGTGATGATCTTGGCCACACCCGTGGTCGGGTGCGCCCGGCCGATGAACATTCCCTGTCCGAGCGTGTCGATCATCTCTTCGACCATCGGCTCCTCTGCCTCGGAGTCCCCTGTTATGCCTTTTTCTGCCATAGCGTCATTCATGGCATCCGCCTGTTCCTGGGTGGTGGCGTCTATCTCGATACCCGACACACCCGGGCCGGCCGCAAACGGATTCGCCTCGTCCACCTTCTCATCGAAAAACAGCGTATGGAACCCGAAGAAACCGAAGAACAGCCAGGCTCCGATTCCCGCCAGCACGGCCGCGCTGATGCCCGACACAAGTGGGCGGCGGCGCACAAAGCCCGTCAACCGCTTGATGATTCCCTGCCGATCGGTCCCCGACTCTGCGACTCCGCTCTCCTTATCCGTACTGAGGATGTCAACGACGGCAGTGGTGGGCCGGTTCCCGGAACGAAGTCATCCCTCAGATATCCGCTGCTCTCCGGGTAGCTTTCCAGCCACGCTCGAGCGGGAAACGGTTGAGGGCAGAGACAGTGTTTCTGGTCGATATCGCCAACTCTTCAGGCCTTCTCGGTACTCTGGCGCCATGCTGAGGTGGCGGCCTTGAGAGCGGTTTACGGGATCGCGTTGGCGGTGGGGTTTGTGTCCCTGCTGACGTGGATAATCGCGGTGTTTGCTGCCGGTTCGGTCGACGGCTGGGAGAGCTTCGACCTCGAGGAACGCTTCGGGGCCAGTGGCCGAAGGGTGGTAGCCGCGGTACTCGGCTTCGGCATGGCCGGGCTTTCGGCTTCTTACGCCGGGTGGAATACCGCGCTGGCTGTGGCTGCAGCTGTGGCGGGGGCCGCGGTCGGAGTCGCCCTGGCCGGGCCCACCAGCGTACGGGATTAGATGATCCTCATTGCCGACGTTCACGGCGCGGTCACCAAGTTGCGTGCTCTCGTGGGTGCCACCAATGAACAACTCGTCGTGCTGGGCGACCTGATCAACTTCGTCGATTACCGGACCATGGATGGCATTCTTGCCGAGCTGGCAGGCCGCGACTGGGTACGTCGATTGATCCAACTTCGAACCGAGGGCCGCATCGATGAGGCCCGGGCTCTCTGGAGCAAAGTGCGAGAAGGAGATGCCAATGACCTGCAGCAGCGGACTGCCGACCTCATCGAGGCTGCCTACCAGGAGATCTGTGGTGCCCTCGAGGGAGCCGACGCGGTGGTCACTTTTGGCAATGTCGATCGACTCGAGGTCCTGCAGCGTTATCTGCCGGAGGGCAACAGGTTCATCGAAGCCGGCCTGCTTGAAATCGAGGGTTGGACCGTAGGTGTGGTTGGTGGAGGGGTTCCGTCCGGGCTTCGGGTACCGGGGGAGTTGTCTGACGATGAAATGGCGAGAAGGTTGTCAGCCCTCGGGCCTGTGGAGATACTCTGCACGCACGTGCCACCTGCCGTGCCTCAGCTCCAGCGAGACGTGGTTGGTGGAACTCAGAAGGGATCACAGGCCGTCCTCGAATACCTGCTCGAGCACCGCCCCCAATTCCACTACTTCGGGGACATTCATCAACCGCAGGCCATCAACTGGGTTGTAGGGGACACCCTGTGCAAGAACGCCGGTTACTTCCGAGCGACCGGGCGCGGAGTCCACCATCCTGCGGCGTGATTTTCGCGCTTATCGCTAGCCTGTGGCCATAGATCGCTCTTGAAGGTGAGATATGGCCGAAGGCACGGTCAAGACAATTCAGATCGACGCTCCGGCCGAAGTCATCTTTGACGTCGCCGCCGATGTGGCCCGTTTTCCTGAATGGGCTACCGGGGTTCGAGAGACTGAGGTGTTGGAGGCTAACGAGGATGGCTACCCGATCCGGGCCCACCTGGTGGTAAACGGCATCATCCGCACCATCAGCTACATCCTCAATTACACCTACGACGGCATCGCCAGGATCGAGTGGGTGGCGGAGCCGGGGGAGGATATTATCGAGATGGTGGGTCGCTACGAGTTCTACGAGCTCGACGAGGGTGGCGTCGAGGTGGTCTACGCGCTGAAGGTGGCCCCCAACTTCATAGTGCCGGGCATGCTCCGGCGCCAGGCGGAGAAGCAGATCGTCTCGACCGCCTTGCGAGGGCTGCGCGACCGCGCCGAGGAATTGGCCGCGGCTGAGGAGTGATGCGGGTACTCCTGGTTACGGGGAAGGGTGGCGTCGGTAAGACGACGGTAGCCGCCGCTACCGCCCTCAAAGCAGCAGAGCTGGGCTACCGGACCCTGGTTATGTCGACCGATCCCGCCCACAGCCTGGCAGACGCTTACGACCTGCCCCTGGGGGATCAGCCCCAGGAGGTGACGAAGAACCTGCAAGCTCAGCAGATCGATTCCCAGCACCGACTCGAGCAAGACTGGGGTGATGTACGGGAATACCTGACAGACCTCTTCGACTGGAGTGGCCTCCGCGGCATTGAGGCCGAGGAGCTGTCGGTCTTCCCGGGTATGGATGAGCTTTTTGCCCTCTCCGATATCAAGGACCACGCTGCCTCGGGGAAACACGACCTTCTGGTAGTCGACTGCGCTCCGACCGCCGAAACCCTGCGGCTTTTGTCTCTGCCGGAGATCCTCGGCTGGTACATGGACAAGATCTTCCCGGTCGAGCGCAAGCTGGTCAGGGCCATGCGACCGGTTCTGAGCAGAGTGGTTTCGATGCCTATTGCCGGCGAAGAGGTGTTCGACGCGGCCGAGGGGTTCTATGGACGCATTCAAGGTGTGCGTGACATCCTCACCAACCCGTTCGTCACCAGTGCTCGCCTGGTGTTGACTCCCGAGAAGATGGTCATCAACGAGGCCCGGCGGACGTACACGTATCTGGGACTGTTCGGATATGCCGTCGATGCCGTCATCGTCAACCGCGTCCTGCCGGAGGAGATCACCGATCCTTACTTCAAACGATGGCACGAGGTTCAGGCAGAACACCTGCAATCCATCGAGGAGGGTTTCGCCGACGTTGCGATCCGACAACTGCGTTTGTTCGATGAAGAAATGGTCGGCGTGCCCAAGTTGCGCCTCCTTGCGGACGAGTTGTACGGCGACATCGACCCGGTCGACCGGATGTCGGAATCTGAGCCGTTTCAAGTGCACGAGGACGGCAGCGACGTGGTTCTGGCGATCGCCGTGCCGTTCGCGGAACGGGGCGAGGTGGACGTAATGCGGCACGGCGAGGAGCTGATAATCACCGTTGGTGGGTATCGACGAGCCTTCATACTTCCCGATTCGTTGAGGCGGCGCCAGGTCCGCCGGGCTCAGTTGGAGGAAGGCTCGCTCCGTGTGACGTTTGGGCAATCGGCATGAGTGCTGAAAAAGAAGAGGAAGAACGGATCAAGCGGGCAGCTCAAAGGGCTGGTTACCACCTCGTTAAGGCGGTATCTGAGGTCCTGGCCGCGGTCAGCGCCGCGCTGGAGGAGCTGCGGGGAGATTCTGACGAAGATGAAGGCGACCGTGCCGTTCACATCGAGGTGGAGTGATGGCGGACGACATCGTTGAGGTCGCCAAGTACTTCAACCGGATGGAGGCGGAAGTCGCCTGTGCCAGGTTGCGGGCAGACAACGTCGCTTCCTATCTGAAAACTGACGATGCGGGCGGTATTCATCCCGAGCTGGACTTCACAAGGGGAATTCGGGTGATGGTGCTGGCAGGCGACGAAGAGCTCGCTCGGGAGCTCCTGACTGCCGACGCAGCGGATTAACGTACCGGCGCCATGTCAGAAACCAGCCTCTCCTCGTTCGCTTCCAACCCGGTAGTGCGAAAGGCGATCACGGCGGTGCCCAACATGATCAAGTTGGGGTGGCGTCTCATGACGGACCCCAGGGTGCCGGTCAAGCACCGGGCGATGATGGCCGCTGCCCTCGGCTACGCCGCGTCCCCCATCGACCTCATACCCGACTTCATTCCCTTCCTCGGCCAGGCGGACGACTTGCTGGTACTCGCTCTTGCTCTCAACCATCTTTTCAATGCTGCGGGTGAGGCCATTGTTCGCGAGCACTGGGACGGCACCGGCGACGTTCTGGAGATCGTCCAGGGCGTCGTCGAATGGGCGGCCGGGCTCGTGCCCTGGCCGATCCGGCGAGCCGTGAAGCGGTTTCTTGCCGCCGACTAATACCGCCAAGACCCATCGAGTTTCCCTCTAACGGCGCTACCGTCGTCGATATGCAGTTCCGCCGGATCGATGATTTGCCGCCTTATGTCTTTGCCGAGGTCAACGAGCTGAAATCGGCGGCTCGCAGAGCCGGCGATGACATCGTCGACCTCGGCTTCGGCAACCCCGACATCGCCTCGCCCCCCGCCGTGGTCGACAAGCTCATCGAGGCTGCCCGCCAGGAGAAAAACCACCGTTATTCGGCATCACGGGGTATTCCCAACCTGCGCAAAGCCATGGCCGACCGTTACCAGCGACGCTTCGGAGTTACGGTGGATCCGGAGACCGAGGTCATAACCACCATCGGTGCCAAAGAGGGCCTGGCCCACCTGATGTGGACGTTGGTGGAGCCGGGAGACGTGGCACTTGTCCCGGAACCCTCCTATCCGATACACATCTACGCCCCGGCCCTGGCAGGGGCAGAGGTGCGCAGGGTCCACCTGACAGTGGATGTTGATTTCTTCGAACGGCTCCGCGAGGAATTTGCTCGAGCCGATCCGGCACCGCGGGTAATCCTCACGTCGTTCCCCCATAACCCGACCACTGCTTGCGTCGATATCGAGTTCTTCGAGCAGTTAGTCGATTTTGCTCGAGCCAACGACGTGTTCCTGGTCAATGACTTTGCCTACGCAGATGTGTATTTCGACGACTACGTGCCTCCATCGTTGCTCCAGGTTCCCGGTGCCAAGGAGGTTGGCGTCGAGTTGTACACATTGACAAAGGGCCATTCGATGGCCGGGTGGCGGGTCGGTTTCGTTGTCGGCAACTCCGACGCTGTCTCGGCCCTCGCCAAGCTCAAGTCCTACCTCGACTACGGGACTTTTCAGCCAATCCAGATTGCTTCGATCATTGCCCTCAATGAGGAGGACCAGTATCCGGGGATGGTGTCCAAGATCTATATGCGGCGGCGCGATGTCCTTGTGGACGGCCTCAACCGGGCAGGTTGGAAGATGGACAAGCCGGCGGCGACGATGTTCGTCTGGACGGAGATCCCCGGACCGTATTCCGAGATGGGCTCTCTGGAGTTCACCAAGTTTCTACTGCGAACCGCCAAGGTCGCCGTCAGCCCGGGTATCGGTTTCGGCCCGTCTGGTGAGGGCCACGTGCGCTTCGCTCTGGTTGAGAATGAGCAGCGGATCGCCCAGGCGGTCAAGAACATTCGCCGGGCGCTCGACAAGCTCTAGTGCTGTGTTCCGTAAATACGGTGTTCGTAATGCCGAGCACTCGGCGTCATCTGGCAAGGATCGACGACGAAGGCGCACCTGACTCGTGCATCGAGGAGGAGGACGCAGCCAGGGGCGTCGAGGGCCGGCAGAACGTCATCGAATTTACGGA